>QIAK01000048.1 GCA_003225515.1 Acidobacteriota bacterium
AATTCTCTTAACGTAATCGGATTTGAAAACGGATTCTGTGGATGAAAATCTGGGATGTATTGGCTTACAGGAGTATCCAGATTGATCTTGCCCGCTTCCACCATCTGCATGATGCCGATATCAGTGAACAATTTCGAAACGGAGCCGACGCGATAGACGGTGTGGGACGTAGCCGAAATTTTGTGCTCGGGATCCTGATAACCGAAACCCTGCGCCCATACGATATCGTTCCCATCGACCAGCGCAATCGAGAATGCAGGCAGATCTTTGTCAGCCATTTCCTGACGGATCAAGGATTCGAGTGCCTTGGCTACTGGCGCGTAATCGGTTCGCGGCGGAGTGTTGGCCTGAACCTGTGCGTTTAGAGCTGCGGCCAGCAAGAGCACAGGGACAGCGGCGCTAACCAGAATGTTTCGGAGTCGATTTGTAGCTCGCATGCTGAACTTCCGGTTAGTCATGATTTCTATTTCTTTTCCTCTATTTCTTTTCTTCCGGTGTTTTCTCAGGCACCCGGGTAAAGATAATTTCCGACGCGTCCGGCTCGAATGGCGCTGCAATGCCGTCGATACCCCCACTCATATTTGTCAGAAACCGCAGCTTGCCGAGATCGACGGCGCCGGTGGCGTTGGGAGGAACCTCGAAAATGTCGTACTGATAGTGATGCAGCGGAAACGACAGCTGATTGAGAGTGGCATTAAAACCTTCGGCGGCCAGTTGGATATTGATAATGCCGTAGCCGGGATTCTCGTAGCGGCCGGCGTAGTCTTTCAAATCATGCGAAGGATGCGTGTTCGGCTTACGCTCGGAAAGCTCTTTCTTATTTTCTTCTTCTTCGGCAGTCTTCTGTTTAGCTTCTAGCTCCTGAAAGTGTTTGGACCAATCGATGGAATCCATGCCAAGCAGATGGTCGTAAATGTGATACTGAACGATTTCCGGGACAGGATCGTCGTTCAGCATATTTGTGAGAATCACCACGCCGAGATTTTGGTCAGGCAGCAGCGACAGCAATGCATAGAAGCCATCGATGCCGCCGTTGTGCCACCAGAGCGGATGGCCGCGATAAGACGAAATCACCCATCCCATGGCGTAACTGCGTGGGCCGATCTCGTTTGAAGGCGCACCTCCCGGCATGGGAACCTGCGGACTATGGTTAAGATTCAGGTTCGATTCCGACACCAGCTGGCGATCGCCGGTTTTTCCTTTTCCCAGTTGGAAGATCGCGTATCGGGCCATGTCCTCGACATTGGAATCAATCGAGCCGGCCGGCCCAATGGCGGTCATTATGTGAAAAGGTGTTTCCGACACTGCGCCGCTGTGTTCGTCCTTGCGGTAGGGATGGGCGAAATCGGGATTTTTCTGGCTGTCGGCGACCGAGAAGTTGCTGGAATTCATCTGCAACGGATCGAAAATGCGGTGCCGCACGAAATCTTCCCAGCTCTGGCCGGAGACTTTGCCAATCAGATAGCCGGCAGTCATGACCAGCATGTTGTTGTAGTTGTAGCCGCTGCGGAAATCGTGATCCGATTGCAGAAATCGCAGACGGCGCACCACGTCTTCGCGGCTGAAATCGGAGCTGTACCAAAGCAGGTCATGGCCGGCCATTCCCACACGGTGCGAGATGAGATCGCGCGGAGTCATGCGTTCGCTGGCCACTGGATCGTACATCTGGAATTCGGGAATGTATTGCCGCACTGGTTTGTCCCAATCGAGCTTGCCTTCATCGTTGAGCATCCCCATGGAAAGCGAGGTGAAGGACTTGGAGATGGAGCCGATGGCAAAAAGTGTCTTGCTTGTGACTGGAAGATTGCCTTTGACGTCCCGCAAACCGAAGCCATGCGAATAAATCACTTGGCCGTTCTGTACGACTGCAATCGCCAGACCCGGCACTTTCCAGTTTTCCATCTGCGCCGGAATAAATTTTTCCAGATCGCCAGGAATGACTGGCGTGCGCTGGGCTGGGGCGGTCTGCGCCGCACCGGGCAGGCTTATCGCGACCAAGAACAACAGCTGCAACAGAGCGATGCAGCTTCCCTTCACTTCCGATAGCGACAACCGTTGTGGGGACGCTTTGAACCTAATTTCTTCGTTCACTGATATCTCCATCCAATTCTGCTGACGATCATGAGCACAAGGGCAGGCAAGCGCAGCAGGCGGCGTAGCTTTCGTGTCGTTCTCTAAGAGCTCGGGGCAGGTTGCTGCTGGTGGGGAAGTAATCAATGGTTGAGCCAATCGGTCCTAAATCAATGCGAGCATCGTTCTTAAACCAGTCCTATGAAGCCGAAAAAGCAACATATGATGCTCGGCGTTGACATTGTGCACTATCTGATGTAGAACTGCAACCGCATTCAATAGACGGAGGGTTCGGTGCGGGCGCAGTCAAGGATGAGTTTGATGCGCGCAACGGTATGATGACGGTCATGTCGAAGTCAAGTCGTCGCTTGTCGGTCATCGTTTGCATACTCGCGCTCTCTTCCATCTCTGCCTGGCCGCAAGTTCCGAAGCCCACACCAACCACCGGAACTTCTACAGTTCCCGAGAGGCCGGCACAATCTACTCCTGAAATCACTGCTAGCGATGTCGAAAGCTTTCTCGATGGCCTGGTACCGGCGCAGCTTCAGCGTGAGGATATCGCGGGAGCGGTCATCGTCGTTGTAAAGGACGGAAAAGTTCTCGTCAGCAAGGGCTATGGATACGCTGACGTCCAGAAAAGAACGCCGGTGTCCCCGGACGCAACCTTGTTCCGGCCGGGTTCGATTTCCAAAACGTTTACCTGGACTGCGGTCATGCAGTTGGTGGAGCAAGGAAAACTCGACCTCGATCGCGACATAAATGATTACCTCGATTTTCAGGTGCCCCATACATTCGGACGCCCGGTAACTCTGCGCAATCTGATGACCCATACTGCCGGTTTTGAAGAGGTCATTAAAGATCTCATGGTGGACCGGGCAGACGATTTACCCTCTTTGCAGGCATTCATCAAGACTCACGAGCCGAAACAGATTTATGCTCCGGGCACGATACCGGCGTATTCAAATTACGGGGCTGATCTGGCTGGCTACATCGTTCAACACGTGTCGGGAGTTCCATTCGAGCAATACATTCAACGGAATGTTTTCGGGCCGCTGGGCATGACGCGGGCGACGTTCGTTCAGCCCTTGCCCGACTCGCTGAAGCCAATGATGTCCAACGGATACGCGGTGGCTTCGGACGACGCGAAGCCATTCGAACTGGTTCCACCCGAGCCGGCTCCGGACGGAAGCCTATCGGTAACCGGCGAGAATATGGCTCGCTTCATGATCGCGCATCTGCAGAACGGCAGGTACGGCGACACCCGCATTTTGCAGCAGCAAAGCGCCGAGATGATGCATGCCCGTCAATTCGGCATGGATCCGGCTGTCAACGGCATGGCGTTTGGTTTTTACGAGGAAAGCCGGAACGGGCTCCGCATTATCGGTCACGGTGGCGATCTCAGCTACTTCCACAGCGACATGCATTTGGTGTTGGAAAAAGGCCTGGGATTCTTTGTGTCCTATAACAGCACCGGGAAGGGCGAACTCGATCCCCGTAGCGGGCTTTGGCAGGAATTTCTCAATCGATATTTCCCCTTTTCGGAACCGCCTACTGGAGCAGCAGAAAAGAAACCGGTGGAGGCTATCCTGGGCAAATACCTTTCCAGCAGGCGCGCACAGACGACGATCATGAAATCGTTGTGGCTGGTGCTGGCTGAGCCTTCGGTGTCGCAGGCTGAAGACGGCACGATTCAGGTCGACAGCATGAAAGATTTTGCCGGCCAGCCAAAACATTGGCACCAGGTCGGCGGAATGAAATTCCGCGAGGACAACGGACAGGAATTGCTGGTGTTCAAACCTGATGCATCGGGCCGCATGCAGATGTTCACCGAAGACCCGATCGAAATCTACCAGCGAGTGGGGTGGACTGAGAATAAAACTGTCTGGTCGATGGCTCTCGGCTTTGTCACCTTGGTGTTTGGTCTAACCCTTTTGCTCTGGCCTGTAGCCGCACTGTTGCGGCATCACTATAATCGACCACTCGCACTCAGCAGCAGCCAGCGTAGGTTGCGTTTGCTGGTGAAACTTTCCTGTGCGATCGAACTGGCCGCCTTAATCGCGTTCGCTGCGATTCTGGTTTATGGATTTTCGAATCTCTCGCTATTCAACGAGCGGCTCGATCCATGGCTGCGTTGCCTGCAAGTGCTGTTTGTGATCGGACTCATCGACGCTATCGCAATGATTTACGCGTGTTTTCGGCTGTGGCGAACCAGCAGCAGGGGCATCTGGACAACCATCTATAGCGCCGGCCTTGTTTTGGCGTCATTAGTGTTCATATGGATCGTCGTCAGCGGCAGCATCGTGCAACTCAGCTTGAAATATTGAACCGGAAAATCCCGGGTGACTACCGGAGAGCGTCAAGGAGAGTACAAAGGTGAGCTCATTGTTTATCGGCAGTAAATGGAAATCCGGTTTGGTTCGCGGATGCGCCTTCAGCGTTCTCATTGCTCTTGCGTTCGGTCCAGCATCCGCACAAAAACCGAAGACGAACCCGCTTACTCCTAAGAGCGAGACCAAGACCATCACGTCGACCTCCTCAGAACAAACCGGCAAGACGGCCCATGAACTCACCGAAACCGATTTGCGAGCATTTCTGGAGGGCATGGTTCCGCTTCAGATTGCTCGTGAGGACATTGCGGGAGCGGTCATCACGGTGGTCAAAGATGGCAAGCCATTCTTTGCCAAGGGATACGGCTATTCCAACGTGGAAAAAAGAATTCCTGTCTCCCCCGAAACGACTTTGTTCCGTCCCGGCTCCATCTCAAAACTGTTCAACTGGACTTCAATCATGCAGCAAGTCGAGTTGGGAAAGCTCGACTTGGATCGCGACGTCAATGACTACCTCGACTTCAAGATTCCTTCCACCTTTCCCAAGCCGATTACATTGCGGGACATCATGACGCACACGCCGGGATTTGAAGAGACGGTCCAGGAGCTCTTCGTCCCCAGCGCAAAAGACCTGACGCCGCTTGATCAATACGTGAAAGGGCATCTGCCGGTCAGAATCTATCCTCCATTCACGACGCCGGCTTATTCCAATTACGCCACGACTGTTGCCGGTTACATTCTTCAGCGAGTGTCTGGAGAGCCATTTGACACTTACATTGAACACCATATTTTTCAGCCGTTGGAAATGTCGCATTCCACTACACGGCAGCCCTTGCCCGAAGCTCTACAGCCGCTGATGTCGAACGGCTACAACGTTGCTTCCGAACCTGCGAAGGGTTTTGAATTCGTAGAGGCAGCACCGGCCGGCAGCTCGTCGGTTACCGGCGCGGACATGCAGCATTTCATGATCGCGCACTTGCAGAATGGCCGTTACGGCGACGCGCAAATTCTCCATCCGGAAACCGCGCAAACGATGCACACCCGGCAGTTTTCAAATTTGCCGGACATGAACGGGATGTGCCTCGGCTTCTACGAGGAAACCAGGAACGGGCACAGAATTATCGGTCATGCCGGCGATACCGACTACTTCCATAGCGACCTGCACTTGATCCTGGATGCCGGGGTCGGATTTTTCATTTCTTATAACAGCGCCGGAAAAGGAGAGACCCGCGCTCGCGAAGCGGTGTGGCACGCTTTTCTGGACCGCTACTTCCCCTATGATCCTCCGGCTGCTCGGGCTCAGCCATCCGCGGCAGCGGATGCCAGGCTGGTTTCCGGCAGGTACCTGATCAGCCGCCGCGCGGAAACGACCATCCTGAAGGTTTCGGACGTCCTCGGCGAGACCAAGGTGTTGTCCGCTGAAGGCGGCAAGATCACGGTCGACTCTATGAAAGATGCAAGTGGACAGCCCAAGGAGCTCGAGGAGATTGGTCCACTGATGTTCCGCGCGGTTCATGACCAGGATCTGGTTGGCTTCAAGCGGGATGAGAGCGGCCAATTGGTACTAGTCACCGACTTTCCGGTTTTCGTGTTTCAACGCTCGTCCTGGAATCAAGACAGTGCGTGGAACGTGCCTTTAATCCTCTGTGTTATTGGAGTATTGCTTCTCACTTTGCTGCTTTGGCCTGTTGGAGCTTTGATCCGCAGGCACTACGGCAAGCCATTGAATCTCACGCCGCAACAGCGCCGCCTTCGCCTCATCGTGCGTCTGGCCTGTTTGTTCGATCTGCTTTTTCTGTTGAGCCTGGCAGTGTTCTTTTCGATGGCGGAAAAAGATATTGGAGTGATGAGTCCGCACTACAACCCCTTGTTGAGAATCATTCAAATTGTAGGCTGGCTGGGCGTTTTGGGAACACTGGCGGCGGTGTATAACGCGCTCCTCTCGTGGCGTGACCAGAGCCGCTGGTTTTGGAGCAAGCCGGCAGATACTCTTGTGGCACTCGCGTGTGTGTCATTCGTGTGGTTCGTTTTTACCTGGAATATGCTGCATTGGAGTCTGCGCTACTGATTTGGGCGACGCAGCGGCGTGGCGTAAGGATGCAGCGCAGGGCGTAAGAAGGATTCGATCGAGTAAAGCTGGAAGCAATGCACAAGCAGTCGATGCACTGAATGGTGCACGCACTACGATTAGATCATCATTCAATGAAATTCTTCTTGCAATCGGACAGGCTACGGGTGTATGAACCTGTGGTTATCGAGGGCATCGTTTCACGGTGAACGCGGCGAAGCTGGAGGTCGATATGGCTGAATCAATTCATGGATACAAAATCGGACCAGGCTATCTTCGCCGAATCCCCATTCTCATCCCCTTTTACTCCCGGGCTGGTCTCTGTTTGCGCAGAATGCGGTTGACTTTCTGCCAACCAATTCCAAAGCTGCGCTTGTGTAGTGCGCTCTTGCTCCTGGTCCTGAGCATGATTGCAGGCCCTCCCCTGAGCGCCCAAACCACTTCTACCATTGAGGGAACAGTAACCGATCGTCAAGGCCTGGTCATCTCGGGCGCGGAAGTAATCGTTACGGCAAATACGCTGGGCCTTAACAGAAAAACTACTACCGACGCCAACGGGAACTACCAGATTTCCGCTCTCCCCGCTGGTATTTATACCCTCACTCTCTCCCACACCGGATTCAGCAGCCAAATCCTCAGGGATTTGGAGATAACTCTCAACCGTACATTCAGATTTAACCTCTCCCTCGAAGTCGGGACGGTTCAGCAAACAATCGAAGTCTCCGCCGAAATTCCACTGCTTGAGACAACGGCTTCCTCCGAAGGCTCAACGATCACTCCCACTCAGATCGTGAACATGCCGCTGAACGGCAGAGACTATCTCGACTTGCTGCAACTCGTGCCCGGCGTCGCAATCAATCGGCAAGAGGATTCCCTCAGCGACAATGCGAAGCCTGTCCTTGGCGAGCGCTCTAACAACACCGGCTTCCTTATCGACGGCCTCTCTAACCAGAATGAAGTTTCTGGTGGCCCCGCCTCTCAGTTCAATCAGGACACCATCGCCGAATTCCAGGTCCTCACCACCGGTTATGAAGCAGAGTTCGGTCATGCTTCAGGCGGTGTCGTCAACGTCATCACCAAATCGGGCACGAATAGTACGCATGGTCTGGCTTCTGCTTATCACCGTAATAGCGCTCTCGACAGTTCCGACATCCCTAACAGTGGCCATGTCCCCTATCTCCTGCGATGGGATTACGATGTTGCTGCTGGCGGTGCCATGATTCGTGACAAAGCGTTCTGGTTCGGTTCGGCGGAAGTCATTCACGAAAATCGCCAGTTGAATTTCGTCCCTCCTCCGAATACTCCGCAGTTCCTTCTCAATAGCGAGGAAAGTTATAACGAACCCACAACGGATCGCGAGGTTCGCGCCTTTACGAAATTTGATCAGATTCTCGGCAATCACCACATCACCGAGCAGATGAATTACACCAACGTGCATGTCAACAGCACGAACCCTCTTTCTGCGTATACCGCCCTCCCCTCAACCCGCACTAACCTGGGCGACCGCAATTTGCTTCTTGGCTTCAGCGACATCGTTACTTTTGGAAATTCCAGCAGCCCTTTCACATTGAATCTTCGGGGCCAGTATCGTGACGAGCCGACCTTGACCAGCCCAGCGCATCCTCAAGCAGGCCCCAACACGCTATTCAATTTGTTCAGCAGCTACACCACGGGCGGCATATTCGGCGATCAAGGAGAGTTCAGCTACGGTGCTGCGTTGACACCCTCTACTTTGGATCAAAAATACGGCATCTTCGGGGCCAGCCTGGCCAAAACTATCAATCGCCACACCCTCAAGTTTGGATGGGATTTCGAGCGGACACATGTGGACGGTGTTGAAGCTAACCTCCAGTTCAATCAGCTTTTTGCCACTGAAGCCGACTACGAACAGTTCGGCCCCGTCGACGCTGGCTTCTTTCTGCTTTTCACCAGTGGCGGACTCACGCCACAGGACAATCAGATCAAGCTGCGCAACAACTACACGGGATTATGGGTTCAGGACGATTGGAAGGTTCTCCCCAGTCTGACCATTAATGGCGGTGTGCGGTGGGACTACGATTCGGCCTTCAATAAGGCGAACAACGTCTCGCCACGTATCGGCTTCGCCTGGTTGGCAAGTCCAAAAACTGTTGTGCGCGGCAGCTTCGGCCTCTTCTACGATCATTTCCGTCTGGGCTTGGTGCGGGATATTCCCGGCTTCGGCGGTGCGAACATTCTTGAAAGTCAGCCACTTTCTTTCCCGCGTCTCTTCTACGGTATCCCAACCCTCGCTCCAGACCTCTTTGGATTGTGCCTCTCGCCCACGCAGACCGATGCGCAAATTACCGGTCAGTCGTGCCCTTACCCGTTCGCGGCGCCAGGCACTCCCTACTTGGGAGTCGATCACCTGAACCAAATTGGCACGATGCCGATCCCGGCCAATGTCGCGGTCAACCAAAGCAACATCCAGCAACTCTCGGGTCTGAGTCCTGACGCTTTTCTTGCCGCTGCAGACTCGGCCACGAGTATGCCATCCAATTTCTGGTACTGGGGTCCGTTCGGCGCGCTCTCGTTTAATGTGTCCCAACCCGGCAATTTTCCAGTAACTGTCGACCCGAGTTTTGCTACTCCTCATACGCGCAGTTACAGTCTCGGGGTTCAACGACAGCTCAGCAATGAACTGGTGATCTCTCTCGACTACTACCATAAGGACATCATCAACATCCTGGGTGTGCGAGAGACTAATCTTCCCTTTGAGGCGCGTCTCGACAACAGCGGTGGCAGCGTCACGCCGGTGAATGGTTTTGGACCGTGGTATGGCGGCACCTACAATGGTGGGATTCTCTCTTTCGAAAAGCGCATGAGCCGGCGGTTTGCACTGGGTGGCAGCTACGCTTATGCATCCGAAAAGGACGATGCGTTCAATTCCAATCTCAGCACCGATGCCGTTCTCGGTAATAACGGCTTTCCGACCGATAGTTTTGTCGGTGTTCCCGCGGTTGTCACAGACCCGGGAAACATCGCTGAAGGTGGCAATTGCGCTGGGGGCGCCACGAACGCCACCAGTCCTTTTTTTGCCTGCAACGGCAACTTCGTTCCGAAAGCCGGAGTTCATTACAACGGCCCCTCACTCGATAACGGCGCCTCTGATTTCGCCCTTCGCCATACTTTTGAAGTGCACGGTCTCGTTCAACTTCCCTGGAAGTTGCAATTCAGCAGTCTTTTCCGCGTGCAGACGGGTTTCCACTACACGCAAAACGCCTTGGTGCCCGTCGATCAGGACGGCAACGGCCAGTTCGACGGCAGAGACCTGCAAACGGGCCGCAACGCTTTCACGAGCCCGCATTTTTTGAACATGGATATGCGCATCGCGAAAACCTTTCGTATTAGCGAGCGCGTGAACGTTCAAGGGCTTTTTGAATTTTTTAACCTCTTTAACAATGCGAATCCGGCTGCTGTGAACCTGAATCAGAATCACACGCCCCCGCTGTCCGGAGAATCCATTTTCGGATCGGCGGCCGAATATCTGCCGGGCCGCGAAGGGCAAGTCGGTCTGCGCATCGAATTCTGAATCGGAATGCCCCTGGGACGGATAGGAAGTCCGACATCGCCGTCGAAAGGTGCAGAAGGTGCCGGGCGAT
>QIAK01000545.1 GCA_003225515.1 Acidobacteriota bacterium
CCCATCAGACTAGGCTCGATCAACTGCTCGGCCAGGTTGCCGTTGACGGAAGTATCCCATCCCAGGATTCCTTCCATCGGTACCCTGTCCACGATCATTGTCGGAAACTCTGGACCACCTGAGAAGCCGGGCCAGTCCGGATGATCGCAGCCCGGGTACGGGGCGTTAGAAGGTCGACCGTCTGGGGTCAATCCAAAGAGACAAACGATCTGTTTGCGCCAAGGATCCAGCCTGCCTGCCGGCTGAGTATTGGCATTGATAATGCTAGAGGCGGCGCCGACACCTTGCAGGCGGACCGGCTTCCACATCAGCACCAGTTCGTTGTAGAGACCTGGCGGTACGATGATCATGTCGCCGGGTTTTGCGGTGTCGATCGCATTCTGGATGGTCTGCCCCGTGGCGAGCACCGTCGGCTTCTTTCCGCCAATGGTAACCGTAACGGTGTCGACCGACTGCTTGCCATTCCCGGCGATGATGGTCAGTTCGCCGCACTGTGCGGGTGAGCCGCCGTACTGTGCGTTTTGCTGAACGGCGCAATTAGGCACTGCAGTCGGTACGGTCACTTGGATTAAGCCGTCGCTCCAGCTGGTGATGATCGCCGGAACGCTGCCGATCGTCACACTGGACATCGTGTTGCAGTCGGTGCTGCCGGCAGTGGGTGAGGTGCACTGTGCTCCGAAACCATAGTGCCGTGTAACGGACTTCTGGTTGAACGGAGTGGTTGACGCCGCAGGGCCCGAGTAGGCGTTGTTCGCCACCACCTGGTCGCCCAAGGCATTAATTGTGAGGGTCTGGCCTGCTGCCTGCACCCAAGGTCCAGCAACGTCCGGTCCGGTTACGGAACTGATGGCCGGAGTCGTATCCGGATAAGCGCAATCCGGGTTGTTGTATCCGGCGCCTGCGAACGCAGACGTGGGCACGACCGGCGTGTCGAAGTACCCGGTCTGTCCCGGCATAAACGGCAGCTCATAGCAGAACTGGCTGTAGCCTGGCTGGTAGAAGGGATCCGGAGCAGCATCTGAGCCCCGATCGTTCATGCAGGTCACCATCATCGTGGGACCATAACCGGTCGGGTTGGGTGGGTTAACTTCCCATGTCGAGTAGCTCAGGCCGTTGTAGGCGCCGAACTCATCGGAATAGGTGCGCGCGATTTCGTTTCCGGTCCAGTCCTTCAGTGATACCGGCAGGTACGCCGGGGCGAATTTCTCGCCGAATTGGGGCGAGAACGGATCGAATTCGGCGGTGAAGTCGTCGGTAATCAGGCCCGTGTAGTGGGCTGCGATGTGGGTGGGGGTGAAAAGGTAGAACTTCGCCAGCGCCGAGGACTGCTCCTCGAGTGTGACTTCCTTGCGGTCGCAGAGGTTGCGCTTCGCACCGGCGAAAGGAGCAATTTCCGCCGAACCCGGGAACAGGCTGATGTAGTCGGGAACGGTACGCTCTTCGCCGACGCAGGGCCAGAAGGATTCCACACTACCGGTGTCACCCTCATGGCTAGGCAGGTTGGAATTGCGCCCTTGGCTGCACGTTGAATTCTGGGGTGCGTTACCGGCGTTGCAGGCCGAACCAATCTCGGCCTGGTCGGGCAGGATGAAGATGTTGCCGAGCCCGGCGAACTGCTGTGTAACCGGCGCGATGTAGTTATCGCCGATCAGGATGTTCTTGTCTTCTTCCTTCACCAGTTCGTATCCCGGCGGAACGATCATTTCCACCACATACTTGCCCGGAGGCAGCATGGGCGTTCCCGCGCGGAAAGTGTCGGCGGTGTCGGGGTTCGGCACGCAAGCCGTGCAGTTGCTGGCGGTCCACTTTCCGGTTACTGGATCAATGCTCGTGACGCTGGGGAACGTGTAGTAGCCGTCGTAAGGCGCCGGCTGAACCTGGTTCCAGTTGTGCATGCCGTCAAAGCACTTGAACTGCGAGTTGTTCGGAACCGTGTGTCCAGGTAGTTCGGCTGATCTTTCAAACCGTAGAAGAAGACATCGGTCGCCGATTGCCCCGGACAGTTCATGTTTGGAATGCCATCAGACCGGAACCCTTGCGCCCAATCGTCAAAGCTGCTGGTTTCGGTGAAGTCAATCAAAGTGAGCGATTGAGTACCGTCGGCGGCAACGCCCTCCTTGTAGAGGTTGATCCGGACATGCGGGACCAGCGGCTCCCAACTGAGTTGCAGGAGGAGCTGCGGATCATCGAAGGGCCGAGTCGAAGCGTACACGACGTGTCCACGGATGCCGCCGGTCTCGCCAGCCGCGAACGGTTTCTTGCCGAATTCCAGGAACGAGTTTTGTCCCGCGAATCCCTGCCAGCCGTAAGAACCAAACCAGAAAGGGGGATCGATGCGACCGGTGGAATTATTCGACAGAGAACTGGGTTTCGGTGTTCCGGCCGCGAACAAAGCGGCAGAACTGCTGCAATCCGCGCCTTCGGCGCAGTAGACCGCCCCCGGTACGGACAGTTCAGCCGGAAGCGGGTTCAACTCGTATGTATTGGCGAAATTCGCCGCAAGTGTAGAGTTTCCGCAAGGCCGATTGCCGCTGACGCCGCAGGCCGCTGTGCCGTCAGTCGGACCACCGGCATCGTAAACCACGTGAACACCCGTAGTCTTGTAGCGCGTGGAATCGGTCTCGACGGTGTACCAGTTGAATAGCGGGAACACTTCGTTGAAACCAGCATAGCCGTTCAAGTCGGTGTTGTTGAAGTTCGAGAAACTGCCGTCGCGGAAGCGGATGTTGGTAGACACGAGAGCGAGACCAGGCTCCGTGTCGTCCGACACGCCGTTGCTGTTGCTATCAATGAAGCTGCGCGTGTAGATGTTCTGCTGCCACTGGTGAGCCGCAATCTCTTTCAGATCAAGTGTCGCTCCGCTCTGACCCTTCAGTCCGACCGGCATCGAAATACCGTCTACGACCTGATCGTTCCACTGGTCGAAAACGGTGAGCTTCCAGTTGCCCGAGGGAATGCCGGTAAAGTCGAACTTCCCATCGCTATCGCACTTCGTGAAGGCGAACTCCTCGCCATCCGGATCTCCCAGACTGGCATAGCACTGCGTGAAGGCGTAACTATCACGCGTGCCGCTACCGTAGAGCCGCTCATCTGGTGTCCGGCTCATGCGTGCAGTGGTGACAAG
>QIAK01000546.1:0-469 GCA_003225515.1 Acidobacteriota bacterium
TGCATCCGCGCCTTGCGAAGTTCTCGCTTGTAAAGCGTTCGCACGCGCCACACCCAGATGCGCCAACGCTCCCGTCCAGCAATTCCAGACGATTCCGCTGTGGTCGAGAATCTTCTGGAACTCGGCGGCAGCGGCTCTGCCCTGTCCGGCTGCCAGATACGCCTCGCCGCGGACATAGGTTGGATATAGACAAGAAATATTGGCCACGAACGGGATTTGCCCAAGCTCGATTGCCGAAGCCGCTTGCAAGGTGTTCAGTGCGAGTATGGGATCATTTCGATTGACCGCCAATTGGGCCTTGATCGCGGGCAGCCAAAGAGATTGCATCTGCACATCCAACGGGAAACGTCTGTTCAGGTCTTGCACTAGCGATTCTGCGCGTGTTCCGTCGCCTGCAAGTGCGAATGCAAGAGCGGCTTCGGAGTCGGTGCCTTGGCTTAGTGGAGCAAGTCGTAAGCCCTCAGCCGTC
>QIAK01000546.1:513-2727 GCA_003225515.1 Acidobacteriota bacterium
CGGCAATCTCCCGCCATATTGCTCCCGTTTCCTTACTGTCGGCGTGGATCGCAGATTTTACCGATTCTCCGGTTCGCTCCCGCGCCCGACGCAAGTGACCGCCATACGCTTCCGTATCCGATGCAAGCGACAATCCAATATTTTCTTCGGGTCTGTCTGTGAACCACCGCTGCTCCTCCACCATGCTGCCTGAATTCGCAGTCAGGAAATCGAAAGCATACGAAGCACTGTGAAGTACGTAATTGTCGAGCTTCAAAGCCTGAACCTGTCGAATTGTTTGTTGCGCTTCGTCAAGTCGCTGCAATGCAAGCAGAGCGTTGACGAGATTAGTATAGGGAGCTACGTTGTCGCGAGCGAGGTCGAGGCTTTGGCTGAAACCCTCTCTCGCTCTTTCGTACTGACCTTGTGCGGCATATAGATTGGCTAGATTCTGGCGCGTTCTGTAATCGCGTGGGTAGATTCGGATTACCTCTTGATACGGTTGCGTGGCTTTGTCGAGCTCACCCGTTACGGACAGAAAATAATCGGCAACGATAGCGAGCCTTTCTCGCTCGCTGGCATGTTCGCGCAACTCGTATGCCTTCCTGAAATACTCCCTCGCGCGTTCTACCTGTCCTAAACCAGAGTAATCGTCGCCTAGACGCTGGTATGCCGTAGCAAAACGGGGATCGAGTTCGACGGCACGTTGATGGTGGGGCAGGGCTGCGCTCTGGCCGGACTCGCTAAACGCCTTTTCTCCGAGGCTGTACGCTTTCAGGGCCTCTAGCGATGAAGTGGTAGCCTCGGCAAGGGGAACATCGAACTTCTGCACTGTCGCCAACGACTCACCCAATTCACCGCGCAGCTTTGAGGCTGCCCCACCTAACGCTTCCAGGACTGTCTCTTTGGCGGCCGCCGAAACCTGCTCCTCTGCAACTAGGTCTCCACGTTCGCAACTCGCCGCTTTCAATCCCAGTACGTATTGGCTGCCGAGCTTGGCAATTGAGCCTGCGATATACACTTTGCTCCCGGAGCGTTGGCAAATTTCACGCGCAATCTCAGGAGTGAGTTTAGTTTCGGCCGGGCGCGTCATCAGCTTTAATGTCGCTGCGACTTTCTCATCAGAAAGAGCGTTCAGGAATGGTGACTGCCGCAACGAAACGTTGAGCGCCGTCTTCAGCGTGTCATCAAACACCGCATCGCCCGTGCTATTGCCGAAATCGGCGAGAACAATGGTGTCTTTGTCGGTCAGGCGGTGCCCGGTCTCGCGCGAGCGGAAGTAGAATGCTCCAATAATCGCAGCAACAAGCATCACGGCTGCCGGAACAAGAACCTTCCAGAGTTTCCTGCCCGCGACGGGAACTTCGGCGACCGATGATGAGGATGGATCGGAGACAGGGTGGGAAGCTGATGCTTGCGACGGCTGGAGGGTGCTCTCCCGTGCGACCGCCGTTGACTCCGAACCAGCTCCAAGGGAGTGCCGCGAGTCCGTTTGCCGTTTTAACCGCTTCAGGTCGGCTCGCATGTCGGCAGCGTGTTGGTAGCGCAACTCGCGATCTTTCTCCAATGCCTTGTTGATGATGCGTTCCAGTTCTGCTGGCACGTCGGGATTCAGGCGGATCGCGGGAACCGGGTCACGATCCAGAATGTCATGGAAGATGACTGCGGAACTCTCGCCACGGAACGGCAACTGACCTGTGGCCATCTCATAGACAACGGATCCAAACGAGAACAGATCACTTCGCGCATCCAGTCCCTTCGCCCGCGCCTGCTCCGGCGACATATACGCAACGGTGCCAAGCGTAGAACCGGGACTGGTGAGATGTTGCTCGTCCACTGTAGCCGTGTTTGCCGATGCGGCGTAGCTCGAAGAACTACTCGTCGGTGCGACTTTCGCCAGCCCGAAGTCGAGCACCTTGGCGTGCCCACGCTTCGTGACAAAGATGTTCGCGGGCTTGATGTCCCGGTGGACAATGCCTTCGGAGTGAGCCGCGTCCAGAGCATCGGCAATCTCAATCGCCAAGCTGAGCAAAACATCAGTCTCGACTGGCTTTCCGGCGATCCGGTGCTTCAGGGTCACGCCATCGAGAAACTCCATTGCAATGAAGGACTGGTCACCCTGTTTGCCGATCTCGTAAATCGTGCAGATGTTGGGATGATTAAGAGCAGATGCAGCACGAGCTTCGCGCCGGAATCGCTCTAATGACTGTGCGTCTTCGGCTCGGTCTTCGGGCA
>QIAK01000546.1:2838-3035 GCA_003225515.1 Acidobacteriota bacterium
GAGTAGCCATTGCCGGGAATGGTATGACGCAATCGTAGTCGGGTCAACAGCAACGCCTATTGCAGCTTCGCGTACTCGGCTTTGGCTTGCTTCAGGATGGGGATGTCGGGGTCGGCGTCTTTCCAGAGCGTGAGGAAATCCTTGTAAGCCGCGAGAGCACGAACGCGGGATGCGTCGGCGTCCGCGCCTTGCGAAGT
>QIAK01000547.1 GCA_003225515.1 Acidobacteriota bacterium
GCGTCATCGTCAGTGTAAGAGCGGCAGACCAGCGTGTACGGACCAATGCTCATTTTGTCGCCGTATCCCATTTCTTGCTCTTTGTCCTGATTGAAGGCGGCGCCTGCAAATCCGATGATCACTACCACCACTCCAACGTGGACAATGTATCCGCCGTACCGGCGCGTGTTGCGACGGATGAGTTGCACCATCGACGCGAACATGTTCTGGCCGGTGTGTTTGGAAATGACTCGACCGCCACGAAAAAACTCGCTGGCAACAGTGAGGACAACCAGCACCGAGAGGCCGATGGCCATCAGCGAATAGAAGTAGGAGATATCCTGCCAGGGCCTCAAGCCGAATGGTGATCCCCAACCTTGTGGCGTGATCATCAGAAACACGGCGACCGCGATGCCACCGACGGCTGGCCACATGAAGTTGCGTCTCAGGCTCTCAAGCGAAGTCTTGCGCCATGCCAGCAGGGGGCCCACCGCGGTGAGTATCAGGAGCAGCATAGCCATGGGAACCGCGACGCGATTGTAGAAGGGGGCACCCACAGTGACTTTGTTGCCTTGCACGAGCTCCGAAATCTTCGGGAACCACGTACCCCAGAGCACAGTGAAGCAGAGAAGAACAAAGAACAGATTATTGAATAGGAAACTCGACTCTCGCGAAGCCAGCGATTCGAGCTTGTGGTCGCTCCGCAGTTCTGACTTGTTCCTGAGAAAGAAAAAAACAAACACGATCAAGGTGATCGCAAGAAACCATGCGAACCAGTCTCCAATGGACGACTGCGCGAAGGCGTGAACGGAGCTGATGATACCGCTGCGTGTGAGGAACGTTCCGAGGATCGCCAGCCAGAATGTGGCGAAGACCAGCCAGATGTTCCATATCTTTAACATGCCACGCTTTTCCTGCATCATCACCGAATGCAGGAAGGCGGTGCCGGTGAGCCAGGGCATCAGCGATGCGTTCTCGACCGGATCCCAGCCCCAGTAGCCTCCCCACCCCAGCACGGAGTAGGCCCAGTGGGCGCCCAGGAAAATGCCGCACGTCAGAAATCCCCACGTCACCATGGTCCAGCGGCGCGTGACATGGATCCACTTTTCTCCTGGATACCGCATAGCGAGGCTTCCGAGAGCAAATGCGAAAGGCACGGTGAACCCCACGTATCCCAGATAAAGCATCGGAGGGTGAATCACCATCTCGGGATATTGCAACAATGGATTCAAACCGTTGCCATCTGCCGGCATGGGTCCTTGCATCACGGCGAACGGTCGGGCAGCAAGAACCAGCAACAGAAGAAAGAAAACCTGAACTGCGGCGATGACCACCGATGCTGAAGCGAACAGGCGAACGTCCGTCTTGTATCGAAGTCGAAGAACCAATCCGTAGGCCGAGAGCAGCAGCGCCCAGAAGAGCAATGACCCTTCCTGGCCGGACCATAGCACCGCGAACTTGTAGGGCGCGGGGAGGTCGCGATTGCTGTGATGAAAAATGTAAGCAATCGAGAAATTGTTCTCGAATGCGGCCACCACCAACAGCAGTGCAGCCAAGAAGACGAGTGCAAAGGTGGCGATACCAGCGCGCCGGGCCGTTTCACCCAAAGGCGGGGCAAAAGCCTTGTTGTTGACAAGGGCTATGACGCCCGCGATCACGCAGTATGCACTGCAAGCGAGAGCCAATAAGAGCGCGAAACTGCCGATTTGCGCCATTATGATTCTCCGAGTTGGCAGGGCAGTAACATCTTGGGATCACCGAGGCCCGCTGCATTCATCGATCTGCCTCCTACTTGTTCGCAGTCATCTCATTGGAAGGTCGTGTCGTGAACTGATTCAAACCGCTTATTACCGGATCAGCAGCGCCGGTGGCCTGCTCTGACAACACTTGGTAGTAATACGTACTCCCAGGCTCCAGATCGTGTAAGCGCACTCGAAACACCATCTCACTGTGACTTGGGTTGATTCTGGTCGGAGACTCTGCTGTTAAGTTAAGGTGATTGGGATCTTTGCCGTACCGGACAATAGCGCGGTGTAGGATCGTGCCGCCCGGATTGGGTGTAGTCCAACGTATGAAAGCTAACGTGTCACTAACGGATTCAAGTGTCGGGCTAGTATTAGGCTGGCTGGCAGTCGAACCTTGGCGAGCATACGCCAATCGAGGTTGGACAAAGATTAAGCTCATCGCGATGACGTTGATCGCGATCGTGAGACGTGCGACGTTTGCTGTGGTCATATGGAAACCTTCTGTCGAGTGTTGGTTGAACGCGGCGATCCATTGAACAGAGTGTGAGAGTTGTGGAGTGAGCCACAGAACCGCATAGCCCACCCCACATGGTGGAAGCGCACGTTTTGGTTATGGTTTATACCCGTCTACGAGAGTTTTCAGGAAGGCGACAATGTCGTTTTCTTCCTCATTAGACAGGCCTAGCTTGCCGATAGTTGTGTTTTCATTGTTAGCGTCTTCCGGCATCGGCCAGCAGGTTACCTTCTCGACGGTCCCCGATGGACAATTCCCAGACAGTACGGGATAGGGGTACACGTCGCGCGTGTTGTAGAAGTGGACTACCTGCTTCAAGCTCGTGAGATAGCCGTTGTGCATGTAGGCTTTCACGAAGCCAGGGTAGGGCACCATCGCCGCGTCTCGCGCCGTCGAAGTCTGGAACTTCCCTTCAAATTGCGGCAACTGTACTCCCCAGCTCAAATTCGGTGGGGCTCCATAATAACCGTCGAGGAATAATCCCATTCCCTCGTCGGTGAAACCGAAGCCGAGCGGGTTGGCGGTAAATCCCCATTGGTCGGGAGTGTCCTCCGAATACCAAGGGAGCTTTACATTTCTCGGCAAACCGAGGTTGTTGTAGGTCGTGTCGGTAAACAAGGGCTGAACACTCGCCGCCTGCCCTGTATCCGATCCGCCCTGCAAGCTGCTTGACCTTCCATCCAGATGGCAGGTGTTGCAACTTCCTTTGCCGCGGAACAACTCATACCCGTTCAACTCCTGAGTGGTAAGAGTTGCCTTGCCGGCAAGATAGTAATCGACTTTCGACGTGAAGGGACTGACGCTGTCCGAGCCCTCGTAAGCGGCAATCGCCTGTGCGAATTCGTCGAAGTCTTTGTTAGCCAGAGTACGGTCAGTTGGGCTGAGTTGAAGAGGGGTTGGGTTTCCTCCAAGGGCAGCAGCACCTGCTGGTGTGCTACATATCTGCTGGACGTCGGAAGGCCAGTTAAGTTCCAGCGAACCTACGCCGAAGACCTGCTCGAAAAAGAACTTGTACTTGCTCAGTGAAAGCTTCCACACTACGCAAGCGGAATCTGGATTGGCCATTTCTTGGGTGTCCAACGGCGGACCCTGTGCCTGGTTAGCTGCGGAATTCTGCAGCTTGTATCCGGTCGCCCGGCCATCCCAGAAGTTGCCGCCGTAGAAATCTGCCTGGCTTTGGTTGTAATGCAAAGGGGGGAAGTAAGTTGCGTACGTGTAGCTCTGCGGGTTGCGCTTCGCAATCCGGTTGTTGGGGTATGCGCCGTGCACCGTGATGGGAACCGAGCCCGGGTTCGATCCACCTGTGAATACGCTCAAGATCGATGCTCCGTTTCCATAACCGGCTGCTGGATCATGGCAATAGCTGCAGGCGA
>QIAK01000049.1 GCA_003225515.1 Acidobacteriota bacterium
CAACTCGGGCTGCAGTTCGTTCAGATGACGCAGGTGACGCGTCATTCCGCCGGCCGTGTGATGCTCGGTGAGCCGGTAGGTCGTGAGCACAAAAGGAAAACGCGCGTCCTGCGGAGCGGCATACGCATTGTCCGGACGCTTCTTTCTATCGGCTGCCGGATTGGTTTCCTGACCGTATAACGGATTCTCGACGAGAGACTCCAGCGGCTCGTAGTGAGTGGGTAACGGACCGTCTTTCAATCCGCTGGGCACATACAGCCAACCCACTCCGTCGGGATGCAAGGTCCGAGCGCGCTCGTTCCCTTCCCTTCTGCAAGATTCACGGGAGCATTGGGTGGAGTTTCTTTTTCGTAGTCCGGATTGTCCAGCCCGGTCCAATGTTTCTTTTCTTCGTCCCACCAGACCAGTTTCTTACGCTCGCTCCAGGGCTTGCCGTCAGGCCGCGCCGACGCCCGGTTGTAAATGATGCGGCAATCATTCGGCCAAGCGAATCCCCATCCATGACCAAGAAGGTCTTTGGATTTTCTTTCGTTAGCCCGGTTGCGATCTTCCTTCGGAAACACGCCGCAATAGATCCACGCTCCGCACGCGGTGGATCCATCTTCCTTGAGATCCTTGATGTGCTCCAGCAGTTTGCGATCCGGCAGAGAATAGCCATTGATCTCCTGCAGGACCTCCGCAACTTTGGGCTCGGCATGATTGCCTTCGGTCGTGTAATTCCAGGTGAGCGCCTTGAGTCCATCGTTGCGTGAACGCGGGTCGCCGGCGGCTTTGGCCTTCAACCGTTTGCCAATGTGATACATAAACCACAGTTCACTGCGCGTATCGCCGGCAGGATCGATCGCCTTCTCGCGATGTTGCAATAAGCGCTGCGTATTGGTGAATGTTCCGGCCTTTTCCGCCGTTCCAGAAGCCGGAAACAGAAAAACTTCAGTGCCGATGGTTTCCGGTGATAACTCTCCGCGCTCGACTTCCGGCGACGCATACCAGAAAGACGCAGTTTCGGTTTCCACCATGTCGCGAACCACAAGCCACTTCAAATTGGCGAGCGCCTTGCGCTCCAGGCGGCCATTAGAAGCTCCCACAGCGGGATTCTGCCCCATCACAAACAAGCCTTCGAGCTTGCCTTCGGCCATTTCGAGCCAGTAGCCAAAATGCGAATGGTCGCCAGACACTCTTGGCAGCCAGTTAAATCCCCAATCGTTTTCCTTAGTTGCGCTATCGCCGTAGTAGGCCTTCATGAGGCTGATGAAGTACTTATCGAAGCCGGCCCACAATCCCGTAGGCGCTTTGTGCGTCTTGATGTAGTCCTGCAATTTGTGCGAGTCCGCTTCGAAGAACGGCATGGGCAAGTAGCCCGGCAGGATGTCGTACAACGTTGGAATGTCCGTGGAACCTTGAATGGAAGCGTGCCCACGCAAGGCAAGAATGCCGCCGCCGGGGCGTCCTATATTTCCCAGCAGCAACTGCAGGATCGCCGCCGTCCGAATGACCTGAACGCCTTTCGAGTGCTGAGTCCAGCCCACGGCATAGCAGATCGCCGCCGTTTTCTCCGGCCCCGAAGCTGAAGTAAAGGCTTCCGCTGCCTTAAGAAAAACATCCTGCGGAACGCCGCAGTAGCGCTCCACCATCTCGGGCGTGTAGCGCGCGAAGTGCCGCTTCAATACCCGAAAGACACAGCGAGGATGCTCGAGCGTCGGATCGGATTCGAACTTACCGGCATCTTCCGCTTCTCCGCCGCGATCTTTCGCATGTCCGCCGTCAGCGGCGGAATGACCCGGCTTTTCGCTGACTTTCTTGCTGGGTGAGCCCTGGTACAGCCAACTCTCTGGATCATATTTTTCTTTCTCCGTATCCCAACCGGAAAAGAAGCCATCGAGATCTTCGGTGTCGCGAAAGTCTTCCCGCAGAATGGTCGAGGCGTTGGTGTACGCCGCGACGTAATCGCGAAATTCCTTCTTATTCTCGAGCACATAGTGCACCAGCGCGCCCAGAAAAATTATGTCGCTGCCCGCGCGCAACGGCACCCAGATATCCGCCATCGCGGAAGTACGGGTGTAGCGCGGGTCTACGTGGATCACCTTCGCGCCTTTTTCCCGCGCTTCCATGACCCACTGGAAACCAACCGGATGGTTTTCCGCCATTGACGAGCCCATGATCAGAATGGCGTCACTGTTGCTGAGATCCTGTTGCGCAGTCGTGGCGCCGCCTCGACCAAAGGAAGTGCCCAGACCGGGCACAGTCGAGCTATGTCATATGCGCGCCTGGTTGCTGATGCAAACCATCCCCAGGCCGGCGCTGAATAATTTCTTGATCAGATAGTTTTCTTCATTGTCGAGCGTCGCGCCGCCGAGGTGGGCGATCGCGGTGGTCTGCATCAGAGTCTCGCCTTCACGCGTTTCCTGGAACGTGCGGTCGCGCGTCTCCCACACCCGGTCCGCAACCATACTCATGGCCTGTTCCAGTTCCATTTCCTGCCACCGGCTGGAGTACGGGGCCCGATATTTGACTTTGCTGAGGCGACCGGGGTGCGTATGCAATTCGTAAGTGTCGGCGCCCTTCGGGCACAGATGCCCGCGCGAAATTGGCGACTCCGGATCGCCCTCGATCGAAATCAGCTTTCCCTCTTTGTGATAGACAAGCTGTCCGCAACCCACTCCGCAATATGGACAGACGGAACGCGCCACCTCGGCTCCATCGTTCTTAGGCCGGAGACTCCGAGTACGAGAGCTCATGGATTCCGGACCTGTTCCATCCGCTCCAGTCCGAATTTGTTGCATCAGGGGCCATTGAGAGAGGAGTTGTTTGAACACGTCTTATCTCCTGCAACGCGGGGATCGGAACTGGATCGCAACAAATCCATTCCGAGTTCAGATGGGCGGAGACCGACAAGCTTGTCGGCAAGCAAGCGCCGCTTTATGGACGAAAACCAAGCGGCTCGATTTTTATATTGTTAGTCAAAGTGAACGCCGTCCATACCGTATTTCGGGTAGAGTTTTTCAGATTTACTGAATGGAAATCGCGAAATCGTCGAAAACATTTTGCCGACGGGAATCCGCCCTCGGAGGCGATTTTCGCCAAATATAAGCCTTGCCCTTGCAGCGACTTAAACGTACAAACCATGCCCGGAGTATCGTCATCCAAAACTACGAGGAACCACCGGAAAGGAGTTTGTCGTGCGGAAAATTGGTATTGCAGTAGGCATTCTCGTACTCATAATCGTAGTGGGCGCCGCCATTTTCGCGGCCACTTTCAATGTAAACAAATATCAGGGAACGATTCAGTCAGAGCTTCAGAAGCGGTTAGGCAGGCCAGTTACTGTCGGCAATATGCATTTGAAATTGTTTCCCCCAAGTTTCGGGGTACAGGATCCGGCGATTGCCGACGATCCACACTTCAGCACCGATGCTCCATTTGTGAAAGCCAAAGAGCTCGATGTTTCCGTAAAACTGCTGCCGTTGTTGCATAAGCAGATTGAAATCTCCTCGCTTAACTTGGAGCGCCCCAGCGTAAATCTGATCAAGAATCAGGCGGGAGAGTGGAACTTCGCCTCCATCGGTCACCCGGCGGAGAGTGCGCCACCTGAAAAGCAGCACGCGCCCACACCGCACGCACCGGCGCAGCACGAAGAAAATGATAAGAATGCTAAACCAACGGCAGCGCAGCCAACTCAACCCGCCCCAGAACTGAATACATCGCAATCCACACCGTCAGCAGAACAGGAAATCTCACTCGGCGAGCTGACCATTCAGGACGGGCAGATTTCTCTGCTGGATCAAACCCAAAGCAAAACTCCGTCGCTTTACGACCATATTGATGTGACTCTAAAAAATCTCGCGCCGAACCGGCCGTTCACTGTGAGTGCCGCTGTACACATGGCGGGCGCAGGCAGTCAGGATGTGAAATTGCAAGGGCGCGGTGGGCCGATAGTGGAAAAAGACGTCAGCAAGACTCCCTTTCAGGGAACCCTGGATCTCAAACAGATTGGGATCGCTGACCTCACGAAATTCCTGAATTCTCCCGCGATGAATGGAACTGACGGCGTCATGACCGGGCAGATGAAAATCAACAATGATTCTGGAAAGGTAACTGCCGAAGGCGAAACCAATATTCAAAACGTGAAGGTCCACGGCATGGAACTCGGTTATCCCATCAATGCGCAATACGATTTAACCGACGACTTGGCGGCGGATGCGGTCACACTTCGCAAGTTCGTGGTGAAACTGGGATCCACACCGCTTGAAATGGCTGGGAACATCAACGCCAAGTCGACTCCGCCGCACATAGACGTGAATGTAAAGGCAAACAACGTATCGCTCGCTGAGGCGGCTAAGTTAGCTGCTGCCTCGGGCGTAGCGCTGTCTCAGGGAACAACCGTCGCGGGAACGTTAAATGCCAATATTCAGGCTAGCGGTGCGGCGGATAAACCGGCCCTCACGGGGACGGTGAATACCAGCAACGTCCAGATAAGCGGAAAAGAAATTGCCCAGCCAGTCCAGATCCAAGCTATAAACCTGAACCTCAGCCCTTCCGAAATCCGCTCCAATCCGTTCAACGTCGTTTCCGGCGGAACAACTGTTAGCACGCAATTCACCATGCGAAATTATCTTTCGCCCTCGCCTATGGTGGACGCGACTGTGCGGGCACCCAACGCGCAGCTGCCTGCCATTCTGGCAATGGCTAAAGCTTATGGAGTCACTTCCCTCGACAAGATCAGCGGCGAAGGTACGTTGAATTTGGACATGCACGCATCGGGCCCGGTGAAGTCGATCAGTGGCCCGGAAATGATGAAGGCCTTGAATGGCACGATCAACGTTAATTTCACCAATGTGAAGTACTCGGGAGCAAACATCAGCCATGAACTCGCCTCCATTGGAGGATTTCTAAACCGCAGCTCGAGTGCTCAAGACTCTTCCGGCATCACAAACATCTCGAAAGTGACGGGAAATATCGCCGTTAAGAATGGAATCGCCCAGACGAACGACTTGCAGGCCCAGCTCGACATCGGAAACATAGGCTTGGCGGGCACCGCTAGCCTGGTATCAGAAACTCTCAACATGCACGCGACGGCGGTCATTTCGCAAGCCGAAAGTCAGAAGGTGGGTGGTCAAGGCGTCGGCGGATTCATGAAAACGGCTCTGGCAAATAACCAGGGCGAACTGGTTATTCCCGCATTAGTGACCGGGACGTTTTCGAAACCGAAGTTCGACCCCGATGTGCAGCAGATGGCGCAGATGAAGCTCAAAGGATTGATTCCTAACATGAATAATCCAGCCTCCGTCGCCGGCACTTTACAGAACCTTCTGGGCGGCCCGAAGAATCCGGCTGAGGGCTCTCAGCAACAGGCCCAGCAACAACAGCAGAACCCTGTACAGCAGGTTTTGGGAATGTTCGGCAAGAAAAAGCAGGACAACCAGCCGCAAAAATAAACGGCAGGCGTCATGCTGTGGGCTTCAATAAAAGGGCAGGTTGCGAAAGCATCCTGCCCTTGCGGAGCCGCTTGAAAGCCGGCAGTACGACTTGTCACGACTGCTCGCTGCTACTTCCTTTCCATCGTATGAAACTGTTCGGGACGGCTTTCCGTCTCAGTGCCAGTTCCGAGGCCTTGGCCCGTTATGACCTTGAAGTAGTACGTCGTGTTTGGCTTCAGGTTTTTTACCCAGACGGTGTGATTGAAGTCGCCGTTCGGCTCCTTGCCGCCGCCCCATGGCTCTTCAGCCGTTTGGGTTAATGCATTCGGGTTAGTTCCATATTTCACAATGCTGCTGCCCGGAGCGTCGGTCGACCAGGCGATCTCCGCTACGGTGTCAGTGGTCTTCTTCACGAGCGGGCCGTTGGTAATGCGTTCTGCTTTCGACCTGTTCTGGGCCCATGCTCCTACCGTGAGCAGAATGAGCAGAGCAGCCAGACTTGCTAGAGTAGTCTTCCTCATCGTTGTGCCTCCAAGTTAGGATGAACGCCCTTGGTTCAGCACAGCCCCAAGGTACGTGGCGACGAGCGGCCAGTTTCCGATCGGAGCTTTTGATGACACTCGGGGCTTTAAGGATGGCCGATTACTGGAGGAACCCTAGCCTGTCGCATGTGCCGGGAGAGGCCATCGGAGGCCCTCAGGCCCTTCGAATTTGGATCTGAATCTGCGAATCCATCGAGTGTGGTTCTTTTGCGCTGCCCTCGTTTCATCAATTCACAGTCGCTCTCACTCCGATCCCAGGATAAGAGTTATCAACCAGTTTCCCTGCTCTAACGACACTCACGCCATTGACGAGCACGTACTCAATCCCTTTCGGGGGCTTTGACGGCTCCTCATAGGTTGCACAATCGATGATCGTATCCGGATTGAAGATCGTGATATCAGCATCGCGACCGACGCCGATGCGCCCTTTGTTTTTCATACTCGGAGCTCGAGCTTCAAGCCGCTGTGCCGGCATGAGGGTCATCTTCCGCAACGCGTCCATCAACGTGAGCGCCTTCTGCTCGCGAACATAGTGCCCCAGCACGCGCGAGTATGTGCCCGCAACTCTGGGATGGCCAATTCCATTCTTCAAAATGCCATCGCTGGCAATCATCGTTCTGGGGTTTGCAATAATCGTGAGCAAGACGTTTTCTGTGAGATTTTTATGCGGAATGATGATCAAACCGCCGGTCTTTCTATGCTCGACAAAACTCTCGCGGGTCATAGGTTCCCCGGTAGCTGCCCAGATCATGTCATGGAACTTCGCGTCAGGCCATTTTTCCCATCCTTGAGGGGCAGATTCGATGCCGGTCATGCTTGCACTATATGGGTACGCCTCTGTAGAGACGTCTACGCCCCGCCGCACCGCAGCATCAATGATTGCAACTAATTTCGGAAAGTCTTCCTGGTAGCTACTGTTTGCGTGAACGATTTGCACTGGAGCTCCGCTCACGAGAGAGTCGGCCACAGCCTCATCTGTTTCTAGCCAAAGTTGATCATCCTCCAGGTTGCGGACGTGAAGATGAACCGGGGCTCCCTTAAATTGCCCGGCGGCGCGAAACATTTCAAGGATCTCATAGGGAGTTGCTCCCGGAGTATAGGCCATTAGAATGCCGACGCCCAATGCGCCTCGATGCAGCCCGCGCTCTATGAGATTCCGCAGCTTCTCAATTTCCTCTGTCGTCAGCGCGCGGTGTGCCGAGTCTCCATTTGCATCTTCCCTCGGTTCGGCGCCAGTCACTACGGCGGCGCGAAGATATTCATGTCCTATGGTGGCGTCGAAATTAATTTTTGCCTTGCCCTCCCGTTCGGAATAGAACTTGTCAATATCCGGAACCCCCTGTTCCATCTCGA
>QIAK01000518.1:0-1785 GCA_003225515.1 Acidobacteriota bacterium
AAATCCGCAAAGGGAGGCGCCACCGGTATCGCCATGCTGTTCCACAAACACGAAGCTACCGTTATCCACTGACGATGTTTGCTGTAGCTCGCTGGTGCATTAGTTTCCGAGTCACCCGTCAACCGCGAGCCATCGTGATCAGTTCCCATAAGCCGACTTCCCAGTACTGATCCGCTCGGTGCACCATCTGGACTACTTCCGGATCGCCGACGACCCGTCCCGGAACCGGACGAATTCATCAAGAGACTTGGAGGCGCAACGACTGCCGCCAGCCGCTTCTGTCTTCTACAAGGATCTCCAGCCAGATCTGTCAATCGATTTTTCTTTTTATCGATTCGGCTGGATTCCTTAGTCGACTTCGTCGCCATCCAGGGTAGAGATTTGCTATCGAATAGGTCGCCCCCACGAACGCGTGCCGATGCGGCCCGCCGGAAGTGAGTCCCGCCTCAAACCCACTATCAATCACCAGTCGCGGAACAATTGTGTACGTCAGTGCCCACAGCGAAGACGCGAACCCTGGTGTGGGTTGGTTGAGTCGGGTATCGCCATAAAATTCTCCGGTGAACTGGAGCTTGCCGCGGATGACGTGTGAAAACGCCAGATTCAATTGCTGATTCTTGTCAAAGCCGGACGTATTCGGCCGTCCGATCAGGAATTGGGTGAAGTTGAAATCGAAGTGAAATTGCGCGATATCTTTGCTCGCCAGAAAGGTAAATGCGTGATCCACCTGCCCCGTTCCCAAGCCATCTTTCGTGCTGGCCGAGGGTATTTTGATGGCGTAGGCAAAGGCCTGCGTTGGCGCCCATTTCGTCTGCCGGTAAACCCGGATCTGCGGACCAAGCCAATTGTCTCCGAAACTCCGGTGCGTACCGCTCGCGCTATTCTGTGACATGAATGAGGTTGTGTTCCAACGCAATTCAACGTCGCAAAGCATCCCAAATTTCAAGAGACCATTGACAGACGTCTGCCGGACGCCCATTCCCGGCCACAGTCGATCCAAGCCATATTCCAACTCCAATACGCCGTATTGCGTGATATCGGCAGGATTCGCGACCGTCGGCCGGTTCGGATTTGCGGCGATGGAATGTGCGTAGCAACCTGTCTGCTTTCCCATCCATTGCCCAACGGCCAGATGGCTTGCAGCAAGACACGCTGCCAAGGTCACAACGGCGAATCGCAAATTGTTCTCCACTCCGACAGAGGAAAACAAGTGTATGCGTTTCCCCTCGTAGCGTTCGCATCACTCTTCCATTCGTGGGCATGACCCAAATATCTCATGCCTCTCCCTGGCTGAATTCGCTGGTGGCCGAGGAATTTTCCGTGTCTTCTGTTCCTGGATATCGCTGAAGACCCATGGTGAGGCAATTCCCAAAAAGGATCACAAGCGCCAAGGCGGCCATTCTGGCCAATTAATATTGTTTCAGAATGGATTGCCGTAGCGGAAGGTGTTGGAGTACGCTCGGGCGTTCAATCGATGACTTCTCCTTCGAGATTGGTTGAATATTCCTGAATCTCGCATTGCAAAAAAATCAAGCTTATGGCATCTTGAATTATCTTCTTACGAAAGGACGCCCGAATTGGCGGATTTCACAATTAAAGCGCTAAGCGGGCAACTTCGGCCAATGAATTGGCGGGGTTGCTATAGGGCGTCGCTCCGGTCGCGCTAACCGATCTTCGGCGCTCTTTCCGCAAACTAAAAAACTTAGCTGGGTGACGTAGGCCGCGGTTTCTTCGACGGTTAATCGTCAATACCGCTGCCGCTCATTCACCCGGCTCACCACGGTT
>QIAK01000518.1:1816-2272 GCA_003225515.1 Acidobacteriota bacterium
AGAAACAGCCTTCGGGCTGTGAGGTTCGAATCCTCATGGGCGCAAGCCCTGGCCATGACCGCTTGTTCCCTGATTGCACAGTACAAGTTGGCTGCGAGATCGCGGCCTGCGCAGCTTTTCTCGCTTGCGCCGCGTCGTCCGTAGTCCAGCGGCCAAGAGTACATAGCCTGCCTGAGCACAACCTTTTTGCACGGGCAAAACAGCACCGGGCATTTCCGGTTAGAAGACGAAAATATGTTGGATTTCATGAGGCACATCCTGAGTAGCCAAAGTCGGTTTGCCGCAGACGGCCTGCTGTTGATGATCGTCGGCGGCATCGGCGTGTACCTGCGCGCTTTGCCGCAACAGCTTTGCTCGTGCGTTGTGATGCAGACCACGATGACGATCACCGTAAAGGATGAAGATGCGGCATTCGTGTGGGTAAAGGAATGGTTTCTGGAACAAGAGTTCCTGAAG
>QIAK01000519.1 GCA_003225515.1 Acidobacteriota bacterium
GAAGACCACATTCGGGACTTGCCCGGATTTCTCCCAACTTTCGTCAGGAGAAAATATCGGCTCGTTACTGCGCCACAGCAGTTTACGAGGATCGTGGCGGTCGAAGATGGCGATTCCTGTGCGGTAAACAAGTTTCTCATCGGCGCCGTTGTAGACCACGACAACTCCGGCTGGCGTCACGATGGGAGCAGGGCCGGGTTCAGCTACCCGCGAATCGAATCGCCCGGGCCTCACCGGCAGAACCGGACTCTGCGTAGCCTCGGTCCAGTGAAGCAGGTCGTTGGAGTACGCCAGACCTGCCTGATCCTTGTTGTCGGAACTGGTGCCGAGAAAGTACATCCAGTATTTACCGTCGATCTTTTCAGGGACGATCGCGCCCGACTTCGTCCACTTCACATTCCAATTACCCCGGTTGGCAGGAATAATGACACCCTTGCGCGTCCAATGAATGAGATCGGTGGAGGTTGCAAGGCAGAGTTGCGCATCTTTCTTGTTGTAGCCTGTGTAGGTCAAATAGTACGTATCCCCGAACTGGATCAGCCGCGGATCTTCAACCCCGCCATCTTTCTCATACTCTGCCGCAGGGCTTAGAACCGGCTGATTGCGCCGAACAAAGTGGATGCCGTCAGGGCTCTCAGCGTATCCCAATCGCGACGTTCCCTGCTTATCTTGAGCGCGGTAGAGCATGATGATCTTGCCTTTGCGGTTTACTACCGCCGGATTGAACGTACCCGCTTCTTCCCAACTGTGGCCCCGCGGAGAAATGATTGGAACATCCGACAGCCGGTGCCAGGGACCGAAAGGCAAAACTCTGCCATCCTGCGCGGCAACTACGGCAAGCAGCACAAGAATCGCGAATATTCTGATGGTGAAGCGGACCATTCGATATCACCCTGACTTAGCGGGAAGGTTCCTGGCAAGAAAAAACGGCAGGGCCGACCCCCTGCCGTCTATCGATATCTTGGTCCCAGAACTATTTCTTGTTGACGGATTTCTTGAGTTCGGCCCCTGGGGTGAATTTGGCGACGCGACGGGCTGCGATCTTGATGGTGGCGCCGGTTTGCGGGTTGCGTCCATTGCGGGCTTTGCGCTGCGACACGGAGAATGTGCCGAAGCCAATCAATGCTACGCGATCTCCCTTGCGGAGGGCGCCGGTGATGCTGTCGACGGCGGTATCGATAGCGGTGGTGGCCTGTGCTTTGCTGATTTCACATGCACCTGCGATCTTGTCAACCAGATCGGCCTTGTTCATAGTCTCTCCTCGCAGGTCTCTTTTAAGCTCAGTCTGAAGCGGCAGAACAACGGCTGTGACTGAGTGGGGAAACCTGACGGCAAGTATTCTCCTCTGTCTGCGGCGAAAGTCAACTGTGAAAATCCGCGCCGGAAGCCTGTTTCGCAATAACCCGGCCCGAATTGGGGCTAGCCTTGCGGCATTCCGGCTCTACGGGCACGTTTTCCTACGCCCTCCACAGCCCACCGCCTTCGTTCACAGGATGTACACAGCAAGGCAATCTTTCCAGCTTGCGCGAAAGCCGACTGCGGGTGCAAAGTCGAAGACAGGAGATTTGTTCGAACATGCAAGGGTCCCAGGTGGTAAAAGCGCCAGTGGAGATATGCCCGCTCTGCGAGGGCACAGGATGGAAGACGGTGGCGGGGAACGCCGGCAGCACCAATGATCGCCGGGTGGCCCGCTGCGACTGCCGCCTGCGTACGCGGGGCGAATCGCTGCTGAGCGCGGCCCGAATTCCGCGTCGCTACGAGCACTGCGAACTGTCCAACTACGATACGGATTTTCCCGGCGCGCATCCTTCGCTAGCGGAGGGTCACTTTATCGCCTCGGGTTTCGCCAAAAAGTGCGACCCGCGCGGTGATAAGGGGCTGTTGATCATCGGCAAGATCGGAACCGGTAAAACTCACCTGGCGGTTGGGATTATCAAGGAATTGATCGTGAATCGCGGGCTTGCCTGCCTATTTTACGATTATCGGGAACTCCTGAAGGAAATTCAGAACTCCTATAACGCTACCGTACAAACCACGGAACTCGATGTCCTCCGTCCGGTGTTCGACACAGACGTACTTGTGCTCGACGAGCTAGGCGCCGTTAAGCCCACAGAATGGGTTTGGGACACGGTCAGCTTGATTCTGAACACGCGCTATAACGACAATCGCACCACGATCATCACGACGAATTTTGAGGATCAGCCGGCAGCAGGAGCTTCTGGCTCTCTTTCGGCCGCGCGAGCCGCGAGCCGTGGCGAAACTCTGGGAGACCGGATTGGCGAGCGCATGCGGTCACGCCTGCATGAGATGTGCCGCATCGTCTCTCTGGAAGGCACAGACTTCCGGCAGAAGTTTCGCAATGCAAACTTCCGGTAGGCCTCGGTCATGGTGTCTCTGTGCCTCTGTGGTGAAGACTTGCTTACAATCTTGCTTACAATGAAGTCGTGTTGACCGAGCGCCTCGAATTCGCGCCTGAGCGTGATGCGGAGATCTTTGCCGCGGTGCCGGCGGCGCCAGCCGTCTTTGCCCTGCGGTCGGCGGATTCGCAGGCCGAGCCTTATGTCAGCAAGACAGCGAACCTCCGGCGCCGCCTGCAACGACTTCTCGGCCCGCTTGAGGAACGCACGAAGAAGCTCAACCTGCGCGATCGGGTGCGGACGATCGAATACTCACCCACCGGATCAGATTTTGAGTCAGGATTCCGGCTTTACAACGTCCTGCGGGACGCGTTTCCGAAAACCTACACCGCTCGCATGCGCTTTCGTTTCGCGCCGTTCGTGAAGTTTCACCTGGAAAACGCGTACCCGCGAGCGTCCATCACCACGCGTCTTG
>QIAK01000050.1:0-587 GCA_003225515.1 Acidobacteriota bacterium
GGACCAGTTGCTGGGCTATGGCATGCAGATCGCAGATGCCGTCGAGGCCGCGCACCGGCACTCCATCATCCACCGCGACTTGAAGCCCGGCAATATAATGCTCACGAAACAAGGGGCGAAGCTACTCGATTTTGGCTTGGCGCGCCTGGAGCCGAAAGCCACGCCCGTCAGCGAAACCCTCTCCCGCCTTGCAACCGACGACAAGCTGACAGAAAAGGGAGCTATCCTCGGAACATTTCAGTACATGGCGCCGGAACAGGTGGAAGGTAGGGATGCGGACCCGCGGACTGATATTTTTGCGCTCGGTACTGTGCTCTACGAAATGGCGACGGGGAGACTAGCTTTTGCAGGAAAGACACGTGCTAGCCTGATCGCAGCAATTCTCACCTCTGAACCTCCAGCGATGACCTCGCTTCAACCTCTAACCCCGCCGATGTTGGAACAAGTGGTAAAGACGTGCCTGGCGAAAGATCCGGACGCTCGCTGGCAATCGGCGCAAGATCTGAAACTGCAGTTGCAGTGGATTCGGGAGGGCGGTTCACAGGCCGGGGTACCGGCTCCGCTTGCAAAGCGCCGGAGAGTCCGTG
>QIAK01000050.1:616-11787 GCA_003225515.1 Acidobacteriota bacterium
GATACTTGAAGCGCGCTCCCCAGCCGCGCCAGCGGGTCAATCTCGTAATCAATGCTCCGCCGGAGCTATCGTTCAATTATCTGATGCACTTTGCCGTTTCTCCCGACGGTCGCCAATTGGCATTCATCCCGAGCGATGGAAAAATCTGGGTTCAACGTCTGGATGAATTCACCTCCGTGCCCATGCGGGATACCGAAGGAGCGCAATCACTCTTTTGGTCGGCTGACAGTCGCTTTCTGGGATTCAAAATCGAGAAACGATTACGACGTCTCGAACCAGCGACTGGAAAATTGGAGACGCTGTGCGATTCTATGCCCGGTGTTGACTTCAGTTGGAATCGGGACGGCATTATCTTGAGCGCGGAACTGAATGAGCCCATTAAGCGGGCCAACATCAAGGATTGCAAGGTAACGCCGGTCACGCGGCTCGATTCTGCGCGTGGAGAGTTATTCCAGCTCTACCCGCGTTTCCTCCCCGATGGCCACCAGTTCCTTTACCTGTCACGGTTTAACGGTTCACAAGGTCAGAACAGCATCGGCGGCCTGAATGTTGGCTCCCTGGACTCAACCAGGACGAGTTTGCTAACGCGGAAGGAATCGAATGCGGCTTACGTTGCACCCGGATACCTGCTCTTTGGCAACGAAGGCACCTTCCTTGTTCAGCCCTTCGACACAAAGAACGGGCAACTGACGGGTGAAGCACTTCCTTTGAGTGAACCTCAAGCCGCATTCAACGGAGGAGATGCTTACACCAATTTTTCCGTTTCGGAAAACCGTGTTCTGGTCTACCAACCGGAACCCCAAATTGATTACAAGTTGCAATGGGTGGACCGCAATGGAAAGAAACTCGACGAATTGCTGCCCCCAGGAAAGTACGGACGGATGAGGCTGTCCGCGGATGGCAAGCAGATTGTACTGGCGCGCGCGGAAGCCGGAAGTCATCGCGGCGACCTCTGGACATGGGATATCGAGCGCAAGATATGGAATCGTCTGACGTATCACTCTTCTCCAGGCGGCGGATTCGGAGTATGGTCACCAGACAAACGCCACATCGTAATTTCTATCTACGAATCCGGAGTTCAGCATCTCTACCTAAAGGATGCGGACGGCTCTGGAGAGGAGCAACTGTTACCGGCTTCCGCAAACTGGATGCGGCCGTGGGACTGGTCGCGGGACGGAAAGTTTCTTGTCTATAGCCAACACAGCGAGACCAGCGAAGAGTTGCGGGTTCTTTCGATGACGGGTGATCAGAAAACGCCGCAGATTGCCATCGGATTGGGTACGGATGCCCGGTTCTCCCCCGATGGCCAGTCGATTGTTTACGCATCGGACAAATCTGGCCGTTCCGAGATTTATGTTCAGAGCTTTCCGGTACATGGTAGGGCCTGGCAGATTTCAACCGGCGGCGGGGATTCCCCGAGATGGAGCCGGGATGGTAAGGAACTCTTCTTCATTTCGCCGAATGATAAGCTGATGGCGGCCCGAATAGGAGCCAATCTCCACACGGAAACGCCGATGCCCCTATTTGATCTGAAAAGTAGCGAGGACACGGAATTCGAAGTTTCGCCCGACGGTCGCTTACTACTAGGCGTACCCGTCAAAGAGGTAACCTCATTCCCGCTTCACGTGATCGTGAACTGGAGTCCGGGACTTTCGTCTGAATAGCAAACAGCCTTGGCAGGACTTCTTTCGTATACCCGGACTTAAACCGCGATGAGTGATAGACAATTTTTCACGATCCACTGTCGAATGTCCGCCTCAGTGTCTACTCTGTCGTTTCCCTCTTTAATTTCGCACGAGGGCAAGATTCTTCAGGCAGGATGGTCGGCTAGGAACTTTTCGGTTTCCTTCCTCACTCTCGCCGCCAGTTCTTGAATATTTGAGGAACTGGTCCAAATATCCGAAGGTGGCACCAGCTTCTGCTGAACAGCAATCCCACTATCAGTTCTGACAGTTTGACCCCGCCCAACATTGCGTCATAAGATTCCCGCTCATGGGCAGTTCCACTCAACTTCTGGGACAGACCATCTCTCACTACCGGATTCTTGAGATGCTGGGGGGTGGAGGGATGGGTGTCGTCTACAAGGCGGAGGACACCGATCTTGGTCGCTTTGTCGCTCTCAAGTTCCTGCCTGACGACGTGGCACAAGACCCGCAGACTTTGAGCCGCTTCCAGCGCGAAGCCAGGGCTGCCTCGGCGCTGAACCATCCGAACATCTGCACGATTCACGAGATCGGAAAGCACGAGGGCCGTCCGTTCATTGTGATGGAATTTTTGGACGGCATGACGCTGAAACACCGAATCGGAAATCGTCCCCTGGAGACGGATTTAATTCTGTCCCTGGCAATTGATATAACCGACGCGCTCGATGCCGCGCATTCCACTGGCATCGTACATCGCGACATCAAACCCGCGAACATCTTCGTCACTAAACGAGGAAACGCAAAGATTCTGGATTTCGGACTGGCGAAAGTTACCGCGATAGGAAATGCGGCGATCGGCACAGCGGGAGCATCTCAGCCGACTCTTGAATCGAGCGCTGAGCAACTGACCAGTCCGGGAAGCGCTCTCGGAACAATTGCTTACATGTCGCCGGAGCAGGTGAGAGCCAAAGAACTGGATGCCAGAACAGACTTGTTCTCGTTCGGCGCTGTCCTCTACGAGATGGCAACCGGGACGCTCCCCTTCCGCGGCGAAAGCTCCGGTGTGATCTTCGAATCTATTCTGAACAAGGCGCCCGTCGCTCCTGTGCGGCTCAACCCCGACCTGCCGAGCGATCTGGAAAGGATTGTTGACAAGTGCCTGGAGAAAGATCGAACTCTGCGTTACCAGCATGCATCCGAAATTCGTGCTGATCTACAGCGGATCAAGCGCGATACGGAGACTGGGAAATCGGTATCAGTGACAGCATCGCCGAGAACGGGGCATTCGGCGGGTCTTCGCAAATGGATGCTCGCCGCCGCGGGCGTGCTCGTGATCGGATTCGCAACTGCCCTGTGGCTCTATAAAGCGCGCCAGACGCATGCATTAAGTGCGACAGATACGGTTGTTATTGCAGACTTCTCCAATTCCACCGGCGATCCCGTGTTCGATGATGCTCTCAAGCAGGCGCTACTAATTCAGGTGAATCAGTCGCCTTTCCTGAATGTACTTTCCGAACAAAAGGTAAGTCACACGCTGGCTCTGATGGGTCGTTCAACGGACGCCAGACTGACTGCCGATCTTGCGCGAGAGGTTTGCCAGCGAACTCAGAGTAAAGCCATGCTCGCGGGTTCGATTGCAAGCCTTGGAAGCCAGTACGTGATCGGGTTACGCGCAATTGATTGTGAGTCGGATGAAGCGGTTGCGGAGGAGCAGTCAACCGCTTCGTCGAAAGAAGCTGTGCTGAAAACTCTGGACGGTGTCGCGACCAAGTTGCGCGAGAAACTTGGCGAGTCTTTGACCTCCATCCAGAAATTCGACACGCCTCTGGAGCAGATCACTACACCTTCCCTCGAAGCGCTGAAAATGTGTTCCGTGGGTTTTCGCACGATGAACACAAAAAGTCAGATTGAAGCCATTCCTTTCTTCCAGCGAGCCATCGAACTTGATCCAAACTTTGCTGCTGCGTACGTGGGATTAGGAGCCACATACTCCAATCTGGGAGAATCCGGTCTCGCGATTCAATCCATTCAGAAAGCGCATGAACTCCCATCCAACAGACTTAGTCCGCGTGAACGCTTCTACATTTCCTCTCACTTTTACGACACCGTGACGGGAGAGCTGGAGAAAGCGGAGCAGACCTACAAACTTTGGATACAGGATTTTCCCAGAGACTATGGCGGCCACCTCAACCTAGCTTACGTTTACAGCATTCTGGGAGAGAATGACAAAGCGCTCGTTGAAGAGTTGGAGACCACACGCGTGAACCCCGACCTCGGCCTAGGCTGGGCTAATCTGATTGGCAGTTATACGTTGCTGAATCGCCTGGAGGATGCCAAGGCTGCGTATCAGCAGGCGGTCGCGCGAAAACTGGATGGAGATTACGCCCACTTAACGAGGTACAGTGTCGCCTTTCTCGAAGGCGATTCGGCGGAAATGCAGAGGCAGTTGGCTTGGGGAACTGGGAAGGCAGGCGTCGAGGACTTTTTCTTCTCCTATGACTCGGATACCAAGGCTTACTTTGGGCGCGTGGCTGAAGCTCGTGCGGCAACGCGTAAAGCCATCGAGTCGGCAGAGCGGGCTGGCGAGAAGGAGACCGCAGCACAGTGGCACTTGAACGATGCGATTCGGGAAGCCGAGTTCGGGAACAGCGACCTCGCGCGCCAGGAGGTTGCCTCCGCGCAGAGGCTAGCCTCCGCTCGCGACTTGAAAATTTTGTCGGCTTTGGTTCTGGCGCGTTCCGGAGACTCGACTCTGGCCCAGAAGTTAGCGGACGAGCTTGAAAAGGAAAATTCCCTGAGCACGATGGTCATCGCCTATTGGCTACCAACTATTCGGGCCAGCATTGAAATTAAAAACAAGAATGCCGATAAAGCGATACAAATTTTGCAGGTCGCTGCGCCCTACGACCTCGCATCTCCAGGTCCCCCGGTGGAATCCGGTTCTTTTCTGTATCCGTCGTATGTGCGTGGTGAGGCATTCCTGTTTCTGCATAGAGGAGCGGAGGCCGCTGCGGAGTTTCAAAAGTTTGCCGATCACCGGACTATCGTTGCAAGCTGCCCCTTAGCAGCACTTGCCAAGCTCCAACTCGGACGTGCCTACGCGCTGCAGGGCGATGGCGCCAACGCGAAAGCCGCCTACAAAGATTTTCTCACGCTCTGGAAAGACGCCGACCCCGACGTTCCCGTCCTGAAGCAGGCCAAAGCCGAGTACGCGAAGCTGCAATAGCGGGTCGAACTAACATGTGCTGCTTGCGACAACGATAAGGACATCAGCTGTTTCGAGAACGGGCACTGAAGCCTTATTAGCTCGCAGCACGCACGCTTAGTGACACTAACTTCCAACTCCAAGACGCCGAATCCTTTTCGTTCGAGGGTCGCAGTCATCATGTCGCGAACGGCATCATCATCCACCAGCAGGACTCTATGCCTACGTTCCCTCGGAACCATACTCGGAAATGGAACAATGGGTCGTTCGGTCGATGTCATAGGCGTACTGCCCCGACCCAGGAGTTCCAGGCGGTTCGAGCTTGCGGAGTGTTCCTGGGTATCGTTCACTTTCAATTAACCGTGAAAGTCGTAGAGCTGGTTGCGGTGCCGCCCGGGGTAGTCACTTGAATTTTCCCGGTGATGGCTCCTGCCGGAACTGTGGCTGTAATCTTCGTATCCGAGTTCACCGAGAAGACGGCGACTTTACCGCCACCGAAGGTCACTTTGCTAGCTTGCGTGAGACTGTTTCCCGTGATCGTCACTTGCGTCCCAACAGGCCCGCTGGACGGGCTGAAGCTGAGCACCGTGGGTGTAACCCGGAATTTCAGGTTGCTCTTCAAAGTGCCCCCAGGGGTAACCACGTTCACAAAACCAGTGCCTGCGCCGGACGGAACGGTCGCGGAGATGTACGTATCAGACAGAACGCTGTACGTGGCATTCGTGCCATTGAAGGTGACGCTAGTAGCTCCGGTGAAGCCACTACCCAAAATGCCGACTGACTTGGCCACTTTTCCCGAGGTGGGAAACTCACTGACGAAAGCTTTAAGACCCACATCAAAACTGAAAAGGGCACCCACGCTGTTTGCCCCTCCAGAATTCGCCTGGCCATAAAGCTTCCCGTTCGTGTGTTGCCTCATTGTGGTCTCTGGAACAGCACCGGCTGCCTGAACGAGGTTATATAAAACTGAGTAGACGCCTGCGGAAGTGATCTTGTAGACGATTCCAAATCCGTTTGTCCCGCCTCCATCAGTCACGCCATAGAAATTCCCGTCGGTGGCCTGGATTACACCGGCATCAACCACGTTGCCATCCACCGAACCGGGTTTCGCGTTGAAATTGTAGAGAACGGTCAACACCTTGGCGGATGTGAGTTTGAACACCACTCCTCCATCCAATGATCCACCGCCGTTGGTTGTGCCGTAAAAATTTCCATCGGTGGCCTGTACCAGCGGTCCATTGGGATGGGACCCGTGCGTAAAGTCAAAGCTGTACATCACGGTTACCACACCAGCGGAAGTGATCTTGATCACCGAGCCGTCGCCTCCTGCAGCTCCGCCACTCTCGCACATTCCATAGAAATTTCCGTCGGTCCCCTGGATCAGCGGAGCAACTGGTGTGGCGCATTCAGCAAAACTAAAAGAATGCAGCGAGGTAAACGTGCCCGAGGACGTGATTTTGTAGACCGTGCCAGATCCGGTTCCACCCGCCTCGGTGACCCCGTAGTAGTTACCGTCGGTCCCCTGAATGGGAGGCGAATACGGATTGCCTCCGTCGCTGTAGGAAAAATTATGGAGTACCGTCAAGATTCCGGCGGAAGTGATTTGGAAGACGACTCCGTAGTTGGAGGTGCCACCTTGCCACGTCGTTCCGTAGAAATTGCCGTCGCTCCCCAGCGTCAGGCCGCTCCTCGGAGTTTTTCCATGGGCGGTGCCGTCGAAGTTGTAAATTACGGAATACGTGCCAGTGGGCGTGATCTTGAAAACACCGCCAAAACCCAGAGTTCCGCCTGAAGGAGTCGTACCGTATAGGTTGCCATCCCGGCCCTGAGCCAGTATCCCCGGATACTGGGGAGAAACCAAGGTGCTCGTATTGAAATCATGAATGTCCACGTAGGTGTTCTGAGCGTGAGCACTAGAGATTTCGAGCGCAGTGATAGCCAAGATCGTTGCCATCACAAGTAAATGCAGGTTGTGCCGTTGTTTAGTCATGGTTTCTCCATTTCATAGCCATGCTTGCCGAGCACCCTATTCGGGCCAGACAGTCTTTCTTCCCCTCACAAACGCAAACCCGAGACAAATCCACGATAAAGCCATCGCCGGGACTCGGCATTTGCAAATCCGTGATTAGAACATCGAAGGTCTCGGTGGTGATCAGCTAAGAGTTCTTGTGACATTGCTTGCAGCGACCGCGCCGAATCCTTTGTATTTGAGGGGCGCAGTCATCGTGTCGCGAACGGCATCATCGTCACCAGCAGCATACTCGGAAATGGAACAATGCGTCGTTCGGTCGATGTCATACCCGTACTGCCCCCACTGAGTAGCACAGTGTGACTTACTAGCATTTTGCAAAATGTACAAAATTGAACAGTCATTGAACTCTATATTCTGGCGGGGATGGACTATTGCTTTCAGATTATTGTTCAGCTTTCTACCGACCATCTGTTCAGCCTCTTACTCCGCTGGAGCTTTCAGCCGCCGAGTCCATGGCCTCCTATAACCTCAACTCGCGAATCGCTTCTCTGGCGCCGCTAAGGTTTGCGAGTCGCATCTCGGAAGCATCTCGGAATACTTGCGGGATAGTATCACGCCGGGCGCTCCAGCGTGGAAGGCCGCTAGCACTGCATCCTTTACGCTTTGCGGCGTAACCTTGCTGTTACCGGGCTCAGTCGGAATATCGATATCAATACGACGAATCGATTAGATTGCCGGCGAGTCCTACAGCGCTTTTTCAGCATCTCACCTACTCCAACAACGGCCGGGCGCACCTCGTCTTATAAATTTTCAACTGAGTAAGGAGAAGCAACATGAACCTTCGAAACGCTGAACGCATCGCGCTCATCACCGGTTCCAACCGGGGGATTGGACTGGAAGCCGCGCGGCAACTCGCCCGGCGGGGGTTCCACGCGATCATTACTTCGCGCGATGAAGCGAAAGGAGAGAGGGCCGCAGAGAGCATCCGGCAGGACGGCGGTAAAGTGACCTTTTTGCCCTTGGACGTGAGCAGCTCAGAGAGTATTCGGAACGCCGCTGGTCGTTTCGGAACCATCGCTGACCGACTGGACGTTCTCATCAATAACGCAGGCGTCTATCCGGACGCGGGAGTAACGGTGTTGACCGTCCCGCGCGACCGGCTGGCTCAGACTCTCCAGACCAACACCTTCGGCCCGCTGGAAGTGACCCAGGCATTTCTGCCGCATCTGCGGAAGTCCGACGGCGCGCGGGTCATTAATGTTTCCAGCGGTTACGGCCAACTGGAAGGGTTGTCAGCGGACGAGCCAAGCTACTGCCTATCGAAGCTGGCCCTCAATGGCTTGACGATCATGCTGGGACAAGCGCTGCGGGCGGACCACATCGCCGTCAACTCGATGTGTCCCGGGTGGGTGCGCACCGATATGGGCGGCCCGGGCGCCACGCTCTCGGTGGAACAGGGCGCCGATACTGCTGTTTGGCTCGCTGACGATGCCCCACACAACTTAACGGGCAAGTTCTTCCGCAATCGGCGGGAAATCTCCTGGTAGCCGCCTGAGAGCGGCACAATGAAAAGTACATCTTTTTGAATACGACCGGCATTCACAGTCGATCGAGCGAAGTTCTGGCTAAGGTTGCAAGTTCTTGCACATTGACTTCCGTTTGATTTCCTTTACAATTCCGCGCTAGCTCGGTAAGAGAGCGAAACCTGACGAGGTTTCTTCCCGGGATTCCTGTATTCCTCGCCCGCTCTCTGGACTGAGACCAGCCATCAGCACGTACACGAACAAGGGCCCACGTTAGCAAGCTGGGGAGATTGCTCCCGAGGATACTTGTGAACGCAGTATCACCGCCGTATAGATTGTCGTTTCTTGTCTGCTTTGCGTCTGCATTGGTGGCATCTGCTGTGGCTCAATCGGTTACGGCTTCCCCTGCCAGTTTGTCTTTCGGCAATCAAGTTCAGGGCACCAGCACTTCGGTGCAGAAGGTGACGCTGAAAAACGGCCAAAAAACAGCCATCACGCTTACGAGCATCACCCCGAGCCTCTCCGACTATTCGCAGACAAACACGTGTCCGGTCAGCCCGTCAACTCTAGGCTCCGGAAAGAGCTGCACGATTTCCGTTACCTTTACACCTGCGGCCTTGGGCTCGCGGACAGCTACGCTGACCATCAAGGACACGGGTACAAATAGTCCACAAACTGTCAGCCTCAGCGGCACAGGAATTGCGTCTGTCACGGCCTCACCGTCGAGCATTTCCTTCGGGAACCAGGTGATCGCACTTAAGAGCGCGGCTTCCAAGGTTACGGTCACGAACAATCAGTCCAAGTCTCTGTCGATCACCAAGACCTCGACCAGCCTGGCGGATTTCACCACCACTAGCACCTGCCCCGTCCCCCCGAGCACTTTATCTGCAGGCAGCACTTGTACTATCTCAGTTTTCTTTACGCCGGCTGTTGCCGGCACACGAATTGGGACACTTACGATCAGCGACAATGCCAGTGTCAGCCCGACCGTAAGTCTCACCGGAAATGGCGTGGTTGCGGCGGTGGCGAGTCCCACTCCATTGACCTTTGCCAGCCAGGCAATGGGAACATCGAGCGCCCCGCAAACAGTTATCCTCACCAACAACCAGTCGACAGCATTGACCGTGACCAGCGTCTCCAGCACTCCGAGCGATTTTGCGGTCACTTCAACTTGCCCGAGTAGCCTGGCTGCAGGCGCGAGTTGCACGGCTTCTGTCACCTTCTCCCCGAAGGCGCAAGGCTCGCGAAGCGGCACACTCACTTTCAGCGATAGCGCGAACAACAGTCCGCAAACGGTACCGTTGAGCGGCACAGGAGCGGCACCCAACCTGACTTCGATTGCCGTAACTCCGGCGAATTCCTCAGTGGCAGCGGGACTCACCCAGCAATTCACTGCGACTGGAACCTACACCGACGGCAGCACCCAGAATCTCACCAGCTCAGTGAGCTGGAGTTCTTCGGCGCAAGGCACTGCCACCATCAGCAGCACGGGACTCGCGACCGGAGTCACCGCTGGCGTCACCTCGATCACTGCGACGTCCGGTTCGATCACAGGTTCTACAAGTCTTACTGTCGCAGCGGCAACGCTGGTATCGATTGCCGTTACTCCGACGAATCCATCGTTCGCCAAAGGAACCACGCAAGTTCTGAAAGCGACTGGAACGTTCACCGATGGCAGTACACAGGATGTGACCAACTCGGCTTCCTGGACCACTGCAAATTCCGCGGTCGCGACAGTGAACAGTGTAGGCGTGGCATCCGCCGTCTCGGCGGGCAGCACGAGTGTGACAGCGACTCGCGGCGTAATTGCCGGCTCGACCACTCTTACGGTCACGCCGGCAACGCTCGTTTCAATTTCTGTTACCCCTGCAATCCCTTCCATACCACTGGGAACCACACAGCAATTCACCGCGACTGGAACGTTTACTGATGGCGGTACGCAGAATCTGACTTCGACCGTGCAGTGGAGCTCAGATACTCCATCCACCGCGAATATCAGCAATTCAACCAATAGCCAAGGACTTGCAACCTCGGTTGGCGCCGGCACGACCAACATCACGGCAACATCAGGATCAATCGGCGGAAGCACGATTTTGACTGTGACCCCGGCAGTGCTGGTCTCGATTGCGGTTACTCCGCCAAGTCCGTCTATCGCGCTGGGCACGAATCAACAGTTCACGGCCACGGGTACATTCACCGACGGCAACACGAAGGATCTAACCGCAACGGCCGCGTGGACATCGGATACGACATCCACTGTGACGGTGAGCAACACGGGTCTGGCCACCAGTGTCGCGAATGGTTCGGCAACTATCAGCGCGACTTCTGGTATCGATTGCAATCGTGCCCGCGGTGATCAGCGTTCCCGTGGGTGTGCCTCAGCCCTTCACGGCGACTGGCACGTATACCGATGGCTCGAGGCAGGACCTGACGCAGTCGGGACACTGGAGTTCGACTTCTGCGAACGTTGCTACCATCAGCGATGCTTCAGGCAGTCAAGGTGTGGCCACAACCCTGATTGCTGGGACCACCACGATCGGCATCAGTTCAGGATCGGTCAGCGCGTCGGCGACCCTGACAGTTCTTCCTGCAGCTTTGGTTTCGATCTCGATCAATCCGGCGATGCCAACAATCCCGCTCGGCACCAACCAGCAGTTCACCGCGGCAGGAAGCTACACCGACGGCAGCTCGCAGGACCTCACATCGGTGGTGACGTGGACGTCCTCGGATGCCGGCATAGCGGTGATCAGCGACGGACTGGCATCCAGTTCCGGAGTGGGGGCCGCGAAAATTACGGCTACACTCAACACCATTTCCAACTCGACGAC
>QIAK01000520.1 GCA_003225515.1 Acidobacteriota bacterium
CGTGGTACTGGCGAAGAAGACTGCGTTCACACCGGCGGAAGAGGCGGCGGTGGCGAAGCATTTCGACGAATACCCGGAAATTACACCTTTGTATCTGCCGTCAAATCCTGGTCAGAATGCGTTCTCGAATCTGATTGCGAGTAACGATCCTTACTCGTTCGCTCACAGTTATGCCTACAACGTCACACCCGTGACCGACAATGCGCCTTTCTTCTTCTTCACGCTTAAACCCGGGCAGATTCTTGGCGAAAAAGGGCTTCGCGAGGGCATCGATTGGAAAGTGAACCTGGGAGTGCTGGTACTGCTTCTCGTGCTGGTGATTTCTCTGGTGGCGGTGCTGGCGTTCCTGGTTTTGCCGCTAGCATTGAAGAAACGGCAAACCCGGCAGTCGCCGCTTCCGCTGCTTTACTTTATCGCCGTAGGCTTGGGCTACATTCTGCTGGAGATCGCCTTCATCCAGCGCTTCGTGCTTTTTCTGGGCCATCCCACCTACGCACTCACCGTAGTAATTTTTCTGCTGATGCTCTCCAGCGGCGCCGGAAGCCTGTTTTCACGGTTCTGGCTCCCGCGCACGGAACTGGGTTGGTTGCCGCTCTTACTCGTGATCGTCGCCCTTATCGCTGAGATATTTTTCCTGCCAGGCCGCCTCGCCGCGCTGGTTGGCATGGACTTCGGATATCGCCTGCTCATCAGCGGCGTTCTTCTCATCCCTCTGGGATTTGTTATGGGTATGCCGTTTCCAACAGGCCTGCGCGCTCTCGCCGCCCTTCCGGCTCCCGAATTCCCCTCCGGCCAGGGCGCTTCCGACAACTCCGTCGAATGGGCCTGGGCTATGAATGCAGCGGCGAGCGTTCTCGGATCGGTGTTGGCCATGGTCATTGCCATCCAATTCGGATTGACCGCCACTTTGGCCTGCGGCGCAATTGCCTACCTGCTCGCCCTACTGCTGACGCCAACATTGCGTACGAGAGCAGCCTAAGTTTCGCTCCAATTTTTGTTATTATGCTGCGAGGAGCCAGTCGCGATCCCAAGCTGTTCGTGCGGCCGGCTCAACCCATCCACACCCTGGCACCATGAGGAAATTATTTGCCTAGCCAGAAGCAGCTCAAGTGGTCGCAACTACGGGTTGGGATCACGGTGATCGTTGCCAGTCTGACGTTAGGATTCCTGCTATTCCTCATGTCCGGAACTTCCGGATTCTTCACTCCCCGCATCACCCTGAAATCTTATTTCGATAACGCCCAGGGACTTCGCCAGGGCGCCCCTGTGCGCCTGAGCGGCGTCGACGTGGGCAACGTCAGCAAGATCACCATCGTGCCTGACAAATCCAAGCAATTGACCCCGGTCGAAATCACGATGAGGGTCAGCACGAAATACAGCTATGGCTTGCGTCGAGACTCGGTCACGTCGCTCGACACGGCTGGCGTACTGGGTGAAACCTATCTTGATATCGAAAGCGGCCAGGCCGTGGGCCCTCCCGCGCAAGATGGAGACACACTGCCCACGCAGGTAAATCCCGACTTTAACCAGGTGGTGCGCGCGAGCCAAAGCACGCTGCAGAATATGGATGCTCTGCTGAAGCGTGCGGATCGCATTCTGGCCTTCGCCGAAAGCGGTAAGGGATCGCTCGGGAAACTCATTTACGATCCCACCCTCTACAACCGCTTCTCTGCGACCGTCGCAGAATTTCAGGGAATCGTGCAGCAGATCGGCAATGGAGAGGGCAGTCTGGGGCGCCTGGTCAGCCGCAACGATGCTTACGATAAATTCATTTCCACCCTCGACAAGATGAATGGCGTTATCGACGACTTGCAACAGGGCAAAGGCACGGCCGGGAAGTTCCTGAAAGATCCGTCGCTCTATAACAACGCCAATGACACCATCGCCAATGTGAAAAAGCTGACCGAGGAGATCAACGCCGGCAAGGGCACTCTCGGCAAGCTGACCAAGGATGAAGATCTCGCGAAGAAGCTCGATAATACGATCACGAAACTCTCAGAATTGACCACGCAACTCGAAGCCGGGCAGGGCACCGCGGGCAAGCTCTTCAAAGACGAAGCTCTCTAAAACCCAGGGACTGATCAAGGCCATCCGCGAGAACCCCAAAAAGTATTTGAGCATCAAGCTGCACGTCTTCTAAGAGCTGTTCCAGGCACTGCTGAGACCGACGACCTTCAGTTGACCTTCGGAGTCTTCGGTCAACAATAAGTTGAACGTGACCTGAGCAGTGTGGCGCACTTCGGTGCGCCACTCTTTTGATCACATAACAAAGGAGTCGGCGTGCGCTATGGAAGCTCGTGCTGCCAATCAGCGACGCGCCTGATTCGCGATTTCTTCAGTGCTCCCCGATTCCAAATACCGATCCCAACATCAAAATGATCAGCACGCCCAGAGAAATCCATCCATACTTGAAATCTTTTTCCCGGAAGAATAAGAAGCAGGCTACGATCACCCGCACCACCGGCGTGGCGAGCATCAGCAGGACTCCGGCGCGCTCTATTTCCAGAGGAATCTGTCCGCCCACAAAAATGCCATCAATCAGGCCGGCCAGCATAACGAAAAAGCAACTGAATGCGCCGACCCGCAGTACCAGAGCGACCGCGCGGTCGAACTCGGGTTCGCGCACCTGGCTCATAACCACCCCCGCAGCAGGTGGAATATCAAATGTCCCGCCAGGTAGAACATGACGCCGACCAACAGATAGACCACGACCTTGGTGTGAATGCGCGGGGCCATGCGCGCGCCCAGCAGCGACCCGACGAACACGCCCACGGCGAGCGGGGCCGCGTATTGCACCAGTATGTCTCCGCGGCGGTAATAAACCATCGCGCTGGCCGCCGCTGTCACGCCAATCATGAAGTTCGAAGTGGCAGTAGCCACCATGAGCGGCACGTTCATGAAGATGTACATGACAGGAACTTTGATCGGTCCTCCGCCAATGCCCAGCAATCCTGAAAGTGCGCCCGCCACCAGCGATGCCGCCAACCCCAGTGGATAGCGCTGCGGCTCATAGGGAGGAATCACCGTCTCGTTGAGGTCCGGAGCCGATTCGTCCTCCAGGGGTTTCACTTTGCCCCCGCGGGTAAGAATCATGGTCGCGCTGTAGAGCAGAAAACCGGCAAACAGGCCCTCGAGCGCATTGCGATTGAAGTAGCCCACCAGGTACGCCGTCACCGCGGCGCCAAACGCAGTCGCCAACTCCAGGGTCATGCCCAGGCGGATGTCTGTGGTGTGGCGCTGCAGGTGAACAGAAGAGCTCGCCGCCGAGGTCGTGATCACGGCCACTAGACTGGTTCCGATAGCCTGCCGAATCGAGATGCCGAAATGCAGCGCAAGAATGGGAGTGAGCAGCACGCCGCCGCCAATACCGGTCAGCGCGCCCAGCAAGCCCGCGAAAAATCCAAGAATGAGCAGCACAGCCGTCACCACGAGAGCGGCGGCCTCCTCATGCCGATTTGTTCGATGGGAATACTAACGCTGCCTGCCGGAATAGCCGAAATGAATTTGGCGGGAGAACTCTTCCGCCGCAAGCTACGACACCGCCCGCGGCTGCGCAGCAGCATCGGCATGCTCGTGCGCGTGGTAACTGGACCGCACCAGCGGCCCCGACTCAACATGGCGGAAACCAAAGCGCAGGGCCTGGTCCCGCAGATAGGTAAACTCTTCCGGCTC
>QIAK01000596.1 GCA_003225515.1 Acidobacteriota bacterium
TGCCGCAGATCAAGGTGCAGTTTGTGGATGTGACGAAGGAGGCGGGAATCACTGGACAATCGGCATCCGCCACAGGAGATCTCGCATCATTCGCCGGGCCGGGAGCATGCTTCCTGGACTACGACGGAGATGGCAAGATCGACATTTTTCTTCCAGACAACGGTCCTCACGGCGGCATGGCTCTGTATCACAACTTGGGCGGCAAGTTCGAGGACCTTACCAGGAATGCAGGCATCGATCCTAGTCTCCACGGCATTGGTTGCACGGCAGGAGACTACGACAACGACGGCGCAACTGATCTTGCAATCACGTTCAGCGGGCGCGTACTCCTGCTGCACAACCAGAAGGACGGAACTTTCAAGAATGTGACGGAGGCTGCAGGAATCAAGTGCGATGGACTGAACCTCGGCGCAGTCTTCATCGACTACGATCACGACGGGGACCTCGACCTTCTCCTGGCCCAGTACAGCGATCTGCCGATTTTTGATCCGCGAAAGCCTGCCGACTCTTCCTGGTCAGGGCAACTTCCCGATTTCAATCAGCTATGGCGGAACAATGGTGACAGCACATTTACCAACCAATCGAAGGAGACAGGCATCGCCGGTAAAGCTCCATCAGTCGCCGCGATTGGGACAGATTTCAACAATGACCGTGCGGTAGACATCGTCATTGCGGGAACCGCGATCGGCGGCCCGTCCATTCTGCTGAATCCGCGCGAAGGAAAGTTTCGTGCTCAAAGTCCGGGACAGATTTTCCCGGAGATCAGCGCTGCGGTCGTGGGTCTCGATTTTAACCATGATGGCTGGATGGACTTGGCGCTCACGCATTGGCGACAGCCGGCCCTGTCACTCTGGCGCAACAAAGCGGGAAAGGGAATTGAGTCGATGCCATTACCTGCGACCAACTGGGTCCGTGCGTTTGGCGTGGCCGCCTTCGATTACGACAACGACGGCTGGGTCGATCTCGTTGCTGTGGGCGAGACGAAAGAAGGCAAAGGCGAAGTGCGGCTGTTTCGAAACCTTGGACCCGACGGCTTCAAGGATGTCACAGCTGACGTTGGGCTCGACAAAATTCAGCTGAAAGATCCCCGCGCGATCATCACTGGCGATTACGACAACGACGGCGCTACAGATCTTCTCATCACTCAGAATCATGGGCCGGCGGTGCTGCTGCGCAATGAAGGTGGCAACAAGAATCATTGGCTGCGGCTCGCGCTCAAGGGACTCGCGGACAACAAGTCTGCGATCGGTAGCAACCGTCAGAAATTTGAGATTTATGGTTCGAACGGATATCTCGGGCAGAACTCGCCATATCTCACCGTTGGTTTGGGCGATGCCAAAGAGGCTGACATTGTGCGAATGCTGTGGCCGACCGGCGTTTTGGAAGACGAAATTCAGATTGCCGGTGATAAACAGCAGGATTTTCTCGAGATCGACCGGCGGGGCAGTTCGTGTCCGACATTATTCGTGTGGAATGGCGAGCGCTACGAGTTTGTCGCCGATATGCTGGGCGCCGGTGTGGTTGGACACTGGGTTGGGCCGGGTCAGCGAGACGTTCCACGGCCGGTGGAGTACATAAAGATTAATCGCAGTGCAATTCGTCAAAAGGAAGAAAATTCCGACGTCAGACCTCAGACCTCGGACGTCGGGCTGAACGGCTTCGATAAGGTCCGGGGTCCGAGGTCCGGCGCCCGTTTTCTCAGTCTCCGTTTCATGGAGCCGCTGGAAGAGGCCGTTTATCTCGATCAGGTGCGGCTGCTGGCGGTGGATCATCCCAGCGATACCGAGATTTATCCCAACGAATATTTCGCTTCCAACCCGCCTTATCCTGAATTCAAAGTTGTGGTGAGCCGCAACGCGCGTCCACCGGCGGGAGCGTGGGATGAGCACGGTCATGACGTCCTGCCGGATTTGCTTTCACACCGTTATTTTGGCGACTTCGGGCTGACTCAGTTTGCGGGATTTGCCAAGACGCATAGCTTGACGCTCGATCTGGGAGAGGCTTATCGCGGCGGTCCGCTATGGCTATTGCTGGATGGGGAGGTCGAATATTTTTCGGCGAATAGTATGTACGCCGCTTCGCAAGCCGGGCTCGAAGCGATGTCGCCCTACGTGGAGGCGCTGGTTGGAAAGGAAAAAGAAGTTGGGAAATGGAAACGCGTGATCGACGATATGGGTTTTCCTGCTGGAGGTCCGCGCACCATGACCGCCGACCTGACGGGCAAGCTGCCGGTGGGCACGCGGAAGATTCGCATCACGACCAATCTGCAGATTTATTGGGATAGCATTTTGATCAACCGAACGGAACAGCCGACTGCACGTGGGATCCCTCGACTCGGTGGTGAGAGTGCGGGTCTTCGGGATGACGCCGCGCGCAACCGCCAATCCGCGCGTCACGATCATGATCAGCCCCGTGGTGTGCGACTGACCCCGGTGCCGCTGTTCCGCGCCGATCTCGAATTCCATGGATATCCGTTGAAGATTGAGGGCAAGCCTGCCGGCAACGTGCACTACGTCTATGAAAAAGCCAGTGCGACCGGACCGTACACGCGTCCGTCGGGAACATACACGCGTTACGGTGACGTGCTGCCCTTGCTGACGGCGACCGATGACAAGCTGGCCGTCTTCGGGTCAGGAGACGAAGTCCAGTTGGACTTCGATCCTTCCCATCTTCCCGCGCTTCCCAAGGGTTGGGTGCGCGATTATTTCTTTGCGGCGAATGGTTACGAGAAAGACATGGATTTCTACGCGGCGGAAGGGAACTACGTGGCGCCGCTACCGTTCCTAAGCATGGGCGAGTATCCGTATCCGGCGAAAAAATCATTCCCGCTCGATGATGCGCACCTGAACTATCTTCTCGAATACAACACGCGGCACATGTCAGGGAATGAGCAGCGGGGATACTGGTTTGATTACGGCGGCCTGCGAGAAGAGTCGCTGAAACATTAGCCGCGCGCCTTCTGAGCGGGTAACAGGCTCAAGCTGCGCCCTACCGAAAAGCTAGGGCCGCTGTCCCACACGGTCTTCTTCAAGCATCGGACAGGGAAAGCTATAGAAACGTTTTAATATTGACATCTCCGGGCCTTCATAATTCAATAGCCGGACCCATGGAAACCACCTCCGCGCCTTCCTCTGCCGCGCCTAGGC
>QIAK01000051.1:0-482 GCA_003225515.1 Acidobacteriota bacterium
AATATCTCGCGCATGTAGCGAAAATGTTTGAGCTGTTAGGCGATAAGCCTGACGTCGCTGCAGCCGAGGCACAAACTGTTATGCGCATCGAAACCACGCTAGCCAAGGGTTCGATGACCCGGGTTGAACGGCGTGACCCGAAAGCGCTGGATCACAAGATGACCAGCTCCGAATTGGAGAAACTATCTCCTCAGTTCGAATGGGAGGTCTATTTCGCCAAAGTCGGAGTGCCCTCGCTCTCGTCATTAAACGTCACCTCGCCCGGCTTCTTTAAGGCCATGAATGAAGCTCTCGAGAAAGAGAGCTTGGCGGACTGGAAGACGTATCTGCGCTGGCACCTGGTGCATGCCGATGCTTCCCATGTCTCTTCCCCGTTCTTGAATGAAAACTTTGCTTTTTATGGAAAGATTCTGCAAGGGGAGGAGCAGCTCAAGCCGCGATGGAAGCGCTGCACCGAGAATGTCGACGATTATCTCGGCGAG
>QIAK01000051.1:542-8644 GCA_003225515.1 Acidobacteriota bacterium
AAATCGTAAAGGAAATTCAGGCTCAGATGCAGCAAGACATCAACGGTTTGCCCTGGATGTCTCCCGCTACAAAACAACAAGCGTTAGCAAAATTGCATGGCATAGCCAACAAGATTGGCTACCCTGACAAATGGCGCGACTACAGCAAACTTGAGATCGTGCGCGGCGACGAGCTGGGCAATGTGGACCGGGCAAGAAAGTTCGAATTCGACCGGCAGCTCTCGAAAATCGGCAAGCCCGTTGACCGGGGCGAGTGGACCATGACTCCGCCCACCGTGAACGCCTACTACGATCCGCAAATGAATGACATCAACTTTCCAGCCGGCGTCCTGCAACCTCCCGCGTTCGATCCGAAATCGGATGCTGCCCCGAACTACGGCGATACCGGCGGCACCGTCGGGCACGAACTCACTCATGGCTTCGACGATGAAGGCCGCCAGTTCGACGCTCAGGGCAACTTGCGCGACTGGTGGACCGAGGAAGATGGCAAAGAATTTGTGAAGCGGGCCAGTTGCATCTCAGATCAGTACTCGAACTACACCATCATCGATGACATCAAAATTAACGGCAAGCTGACGCTGGGTGAAGACGTTGCCGATCTCGGCGGACTGCTGCTCGCATATCTAGCATGGAAGGATGACACCAGAGGCCAAAACCTGGAGCCGCTGGATGGACTCACGCCGGAGCAGCGCTTCTTTGTAGGATATGGGCAGAGCTGGTGCGGCCAGACTCGCGATGAAAGCAAGCGCCTGCGCGCCACAGTCGATCCGCATTCCCCTGGAAAATATCGCACTAATGGAGTGGTTTCGAACATGCCGGAGTTTCAGCAGGCATTCCATTGCGCGGGCTAGACATCCAGTCCGATCGAGCGCATCAGCTCGAGTCCATTACTCTTTGTAACCACGCCTTCTCGCAGCTTATAGTCGAACGTCATTCTGCCGTTGGCAAGCTCATCCTGAAAATGCACGTTGTGTAGAGCACTCTGCAGATGACCTTCAACCGTTCCTCCGATGTCGGTCAGTGCAAGGTCATGGGTGCTTACGAGACCGATTGCGCCGCGATTCACCAGCGCGCGAACAATGCCCTCGGCGCCGATGCGACGGTCTTTCGAGTTCGTCCCCTGCAATAACTCATCCAGCAAAAACAATAATGGCGGATCGCCTCCGGCAAAATCGAAGATCTGCCGCAGCCGTTTGATCTCGGCATAAAAACGAGAACTGCCCTCTTGCAGAGAATCGTTCACCCGAATGCTGGCGCCTACTTGCAGCGGAGTCAAGCGCAGATGGCGGGCTCGAACCGGCGCCCCCGCCATTGCCAGCACGACATTCAATCCTATGGATCGTAGTAACGTGCTCTTGCCCGACATGTTGGAACCGCTGACCAGCAGAACGCGGGTATTCCCGGCAATGCTCACGTCATTGCGAACGCAGACCGCTGCCGGGACGAGTGGATGGCAAAGCTCTTCGGCAGCGAACGATGCGCTGCCTTCGCTGAACTCGGGAAACGGATCCGCGGGATGCTCGAAGCTGTAAGTCGCGAGCGAAATCAGCGCTTCCATCTCGGCGAGCGCATCCACCCACAAGCGCAACCGGCGGCCGTGCGCCGTCCGCCAGCGTTCCGTCGCAAATGCAAGTTGAACCGAGTACATCACTGGAGCATCCAGGATTCGCACGAAGACGCCATGCCGTGAGTTGATCAGGTCAACCAGGGTTCGCAGCCGCGCGATCGCCTGCGAACTCGGAATGCCGTTCGACAAAAGCTCGCCTTGCAGTTTTTTCAGCGGTGGCGCACGGAAAGTATGCGCCTCAACTCGCGCGAGCACGCCGGAAAGCAGATCCAAATCGCGAAAGGCATGCTCGGTCCCATGCAAAACTTCATCGATCGGCTTTCGCAGACTGTAGGTGACGATCACTTCCATCAAAACAATCACCGCGAAAGGAGCGACGGTTCCCCAGATCGCCCACACCAGAGCGGCGAAAACAGCCAACGTCGCGAGGACGAGCGCCAGCCAGCGAATCCAGAATTTCGTCATCTGGTTCGCCGATTCGGCCCACTTCAGCAGCGCCTCAGGATGCACGCCGACTCCAACATCCGCGCCCAGCACCGCCAGGTCTTCACGTAGATCGAGTTGATCACGCAGTTCGCAGACGGCTGCATGGCGCTCGCGAATCTCTTCTAGCTTGCCGGGAGAAAGCAGCCATGCCGCGAGCCGGTCTTCTCCCATACGCGTGCGCGCCGTCGAAAGCAGCTGAAACAGGCTACCCTTCCCGAACAAGTCCAGGTCTGCGGCATATACGTGATGCGCGTCTTGAAATCGCTCGCCAGTTTCCGGGAACATCTTTGGCGACTCAGCCCAGCGGTCTTCGACGCGAGCCAGCCCCTGTTCATAGAACGCGACGGCGCGCTGGGCCAGTTCGCGAGCTCGAAGAATTCGCGAGTGATAGGCTGCGAGTCCCGCGAACGCCAAAACTGGTCCCGCCAACCACCAGGCCGACATCTTGTGTTCATGGAGTGAAATCCAAGCGACGACTACAAACAGAAATGCAACCCCCAGCCGGAGGTTCCCCAGGCGTATGTGAATCTTTTCGTGGTGAGCAACCCGCGTCTCGCGATCCTTGCGGCGCTGAACGTACTCTTCGGAGGGAAGCACAGGATCAAAATGTAGCAGGTAGATCGAGTGCGAGGAAGTACGACGCCTACTCGGCCGGTCTGGACTCGCTATCCTTGGTTTCGCCAAACAAGATCATTCGCATTGAGATGCTGCCGAAGTCGAATCCTTCGTAGGGATACGACACCGCATCGCGGTCATCGGTGCTGCCCATGCAGTACAACAGCGGCAGATAGTGTTCCACGGTGGGGTGAGCAGTGGCCAGCAGAGCTTCTCCCCAATTCTGCGGATGGGCCAGGGAGTTCTCATCATGTTTCTCGACGGCCTGCTTGACCTTGGAGTCAAATTCCACCGCCCGATCATAAGCACCTGAAGGTTCATCTCAGTCGAGGCGGCCTAGATTGTGCACGACGTTGCCGCTGCCCAGAATCAGCACTCCGCGCTCACGAAGTGACTGAATCTCCCGCCCAAGCTCGAGATGCTCTTTGAATCCACGGCGTTGGTCGAGACTCAACTGAAACGCAGGTACGTCCGCCTTGGGATACATGTGGCGCAGCACGCTCCACGAGCCGTGATCCAGTCCCCAGTGATCGTCCGCGACGATTTCGGGGTTGCCGGTCATCTTCTTTGCTTCCTCGGGGGCGCCGGGCGCAGGATACTGCACTTCGTAAAGAGGGCGCGGGAAGCCGTAGAAATCGTGAATTGTTTTTGGATGGGCTGACGCCATCACATGCGAACCGGAAGTGACCCAATGCGCCGAAACCACGCACACCGCTTCAGGCTTCGGCAAGCGCGCGCTCACCTTGCGCAACCCCTCTGTAAACGCATTGTGTTCGATGGCATTCATCGGCGATCCATGGCCGACGAACACTACCGGCATCTTCTCCAAAAAAGCCCTCTTCATTTGTCACGGCTATTTCTATCTACGCTGTCACACGCGAAACCGAAGATCTGAACTCTGTTAACTATTTGATCGTGGGGCAAGGAAAAACGATTCGAGCCGAGAGAGGGCGCCCAAGCTACTGCAGATCGGCTTTGTCGGGGTTGTAGAAGAAACGGAAGCGCAAGGCAAGATACGGTCCCGTGAAATCGCTGGGCAAGGGCGGAAATGGATTTGAAGCAGAGATGCCCGCCCACGCCGCACGATCCAAGGCAACATCGTCGGATGACGCGGTTAGTTTCATGTCCGCGACCTTACCTTCTTTGGTAATGGCAAACTCAATCTGCAGCTTGCCCTTCTTCATCTCAGCGGACTCCGGGATCGCCTGATACCAATGCTCCCGTACTTCCTGCAAAATACGTTGCAGATAAGGTCCGAAGTCGACTCCCTGCGTATCGCTGAGCACTTCGAGATTTCCCAGCTGCCGGCCATGAGCTCCGGTTCCGAGGCCGAAGTCGCCTTCCTGTCCTCCGCCGCCACCTCGGTTCGCCGCAGCGGCTTGCGTGGCCTGCTGAATCGCCGACCCGGCAGTGACCCCGCCATACTTGCTGAACGCATTGTTGGGGCGAGCCGGTATCTGCAACTGCGACGTTTGGTTCGTTTGGAACTGCGGACGGGATGTCTGCTGCTGCTGTTCTTGATTCGGATTCGGCTGACCCTGCTGGTTCTGCGCAATCGCTGGAGGCTGCGGCGCTTGTTGCGGCGCACGCGGAGCGACCATTCCAGGAGCGCCGGGAGGAGGCGTCGCCAGACTCTTCCGCAGCTCCTTGGGATCAAGCTCAGGATGCCGCGAAGTCGCAATGCGATCTTTATCCGAAGCGATATCTGTATTAGGCTTGCGAGTCGGCTTCTGCAAGTCCGGCGGAAGGGCCAGGTACGTCAGATTTTTGTTCTGAGTTGAATCTACCGGAATCACCATGCCCCGGTGCCAAACATTTTTCTGGATCCAAGGCAGGTACACCAGCACAATGAACACCAGTAAATGGACGACGATCGAAATCCACGCCGCTTCCCGCTTGCGGGAGCGCTGCAAATCATCCTGTAATTGGATAAGCAGATGCGGTACATGCGCATCCAGATCACGGTAGGCGGTTTCCCAATCCTGAGTGTCGTACAGTCCGAGCTGCTGGGGCTTCTTCTCGGCGGCAGCCACTGGATCCTGGAATGGAATTTGAGTGATCGGCATGCGTTAACTGTTCTGCTGTATCCGCCAGTCGTTAGACACCGAATACACTTGCGGCGTTGCATCCGGCCTTACCAGGAAGTAACGCAAGCTGCTGCGCGGTGCTCCAGAACCAGGTTGATTCCTATTTTCGCATCTTTCGACCGATTCTGCTCACAACAAATCGGCTGCGACTTAGGTGTGTAAACATATGTAAATCGGCATCTTAGGCCAATTATTGTTTCGTTTTCTGCAGCCCGGTGAGATTCACCTTTTGTCCGTGCTCGCGGATCGCGCCAACGATCTCCAGCGCCAGCGCCAACGCGCGGCGGCCATCTTCGAGCGGGACCACTGGCGGGGATTGTTCTCGAATCGCGCGCAGGAATGACTTCAGTTCCGCGTGCAGCGGTTCTTCCGAAGCAACCGGCGGTTTTGTGACGCCAATCTGGGGATTGGCAGAGGGATTTCCCTGGGGCGCTCCGTCCTGCCCCACCGTGAAGACCAGCACTTCCTGCCGTCCATAATCGAGTGAAATGTATTGCCGCGGTTGAAAAAAACGCAGCTTGCGTACCCGCTCTGTGGAAACCCGGCTGGCGGTGAAGTTTGCGATGCAGCCGGATTCCAGTTCCAGGCGCACATTCGCAATATCCACCTTCCCCGACAAAATCGGCAGACCCACGGCGCGCACTTCTTTCACTGGCGATTTGGCGAACGTCAGCACGATATCGAGATCGTGAATCATCAAATCGAGCACAACATCAACATCGAGCGAGCGCGGCGTAAACACACTTAGCCGGTGCACTTCGAAAAACATGGGCTGCGTCAGCAGCGGAACCGTCGCCCGAACCGCCGGATTGAAACGTTCAAGGTGCCCGACCTGGGCAGTTCGTTTGTGCCTGGCTGCGAGCGCAACCAATTCCTCGGCCTCTGCCAGCGTCGCCGCCAACGGCTTTTCGATGAGCACATCCACGCCGCCTTGCATCAACTCGCGTGCGATGGAAAGATGTTGCCCGGTAGGAGCCGCCACCGAAGCCGCCTGCACCTCGCTATGCGTGGTCAGCATCTGCTGCACGGAGCCAAAGGCCTTGCATCCGAATTCGCGCGCCACCGCGTCGGCGCGGCTGACGTCAGGGTCGACCACTCCCAGCAGACGTACCGCCTCCCCTTGCTGTTCAAGTTCCTTGTAAACTCTGGCATGATTGCGTCCGAAAACGCCCACCCCTACCACGGCGACGGAGATCGGATTTTGCGATGGCAGGAGAAATTCCCGGTGGCCAGTTGCCGGAAAGGAATTGTAAACGGAAACCAGGGAAAGAGCACGATATCGGCAAGCAGGCGATTTCAGCCGCGCCGCATGGCCATCAGGTTAGCCAGCCCTTCTCATCGAGGAATCGCGCTCGATGGTCGTTGGAAAAATAGAACGCTCTTCAAAGCCAGATCCAGAAAGGACTGATTCGCACCATGAGAACGATCGCATTGCTGACTATCTCAAATATTTTTATGACGTTCGCCTGGTATGGACATTTGAAATATCGCGAGGTACCGCTCTACAAAGTAATCGTGGTGAGCTGGCTCATTGCATTCTTCGAATACTGTTTCCAGGTTCCGGCGAATCGCATCGGCTCCTACGAGTTCACTGCTGCACAACTTAAGACCATCCAAGAGGTAATTACTCTCACGGTCTTCGCCGTCTTCTCAGTTCTTTATCTCAAGCAGCCGCTGCGCTGGAATTACCTGGCAGGGTTTGGATTGATTGTTGTGGCCGTCGCGGTGATTTTCAAGAAGTAGCGTTCTTGCCTGAACACGCCTTCTTCAGAATCGCAATCTGCCCCGCGTGATAAAGCTCATGTTGCGCGATTCCGTGCAGCATGTGATAGAAATCGTACCGCTTGCCAGGGACGCGATCGCCAAGTCGCAAGTCAGGCAGAGCGGCAACCGTTTTGACGAGAGCATCGTGAATGCGTTTCGTCTGCGCGACGGCCTTACGCCATGCGGCTTGCGTGGGCTTTGAAGCCACAGGAAAATTCGCAGTACCGGTGAGCTGGCATTTTTCTCCGCTCAACCGCCGCAAACCCGCGCCATCCCACGCAGCGATGTGCAGCACGAGTTCCCAAATGCTGTGAACGTCAGCCAGCGGCTTCGAGGCGGCGGTGGCCGCGTCGACATCTTCCAGCAATTCGAGCAAAGCCGGCCCGTGCCAGGCGCTCCCATCGAACGCCCGGCAAAGTTGGTCGGCGATGCGGGCGGCTTCTGACACTTTTTCTGGATGCGTCGCTCTCATCGACTCAAATCTCCTTCGGCGATGATCGCAATTTTCACCGCGTTCGCCGCCTCAATGACTTTTTGCCCATCCAGCAGCAGGCACTTCCCTGCATCCAGCGCAAGACAAGTGGCTCCGGCGGCTTGCATAACCTCAATGGTTTTAACGCCGATCACAGGAACATCGAAGCGCATATCCTGATTCGGCTTCGCGATCTTCACCACCGTTAACGAGCGGCTGAGTGTTGAAGCGTCACTGTCCCCATCGCTAAGCAACGACCGCATGATCTGTCCCGCGCGCTCGATGGTCGCGTCGGTGCCCTCCATGGCTTCCACCGCGACGCATGCCGACTCTGCAATCACCACCGTCTGACCAACATCATGTTGCGCAACCTGGCGCGCGACCATTCGACCGTAATCGACATTCTTGCGCTCCTGCTCGCTAGGCCCGCGCTCAGTCAGCACGCCGGGTTTCACCAGCAAAGGATCGAGGAGCCATGTCGAATTCTCGAGCGTGATTCCTTCATCGGCCAGCACTTTAGCAATCGCCCCCAGCAGGGAGTCAGTGTTGCGCGTGGTGAGCGAGAGCAGAAGCTTGGCCAGGCGCCAGTCCGGACGAATGCTGGAAAAAATCTGCTTGTGCCTTACCTGCCCGGCCATGATGGCTCGCCGCACGCCTTCCCGCTGAAAGATCTCGATCAGCTTCGACAGTTCACCCAGCGAAAGCCAGTGAACCGCAACCGCGCCATGCGATTCGATCTCCGGAAAAGTTTCTTCTTTGATCGCAGCTACGACGACTTCGTAGCCCTGCGCGCGCGCCGCGTCGATGACGAGAAAGGGGAATTTGCCATTGCCGGCGATGAGGCCGAGCTTTTCGGTTTGCGGAGGCATGAAACGGAGCGTCAACAGACCGACGCGCAGCCAGTCTAGCACTCGCCTTAAGAAAGAATCCTGCCGGCGAATTGAAAGCAACGCTTCTGCGATAAAATGTTGGCGACTAGAGGTCAGCAAAGGCGGTGCCACATGGCTCACCTGAGTAAACTATGGTGGATGGCTGCAAGTTTCCTTGTAACTGCCTGTGCCGTGCACTCGGCAACGGCAGCCGAACCTCCCACTGATCTCTGCGCGCTGCT
>QIAK01000532.1 GCA_003225515.1 Acidobacteriota bacterium
ATCCGGGACGTGGAGCGACATTTCAATTCACACTACCTACTGACGTGGCAGCGTCCTCTCCATCGGCCGCGTAACACTCAGATCCTCTCAATGTTCTTATTCGCCCAGTGGCTCGCCACTTCCATCCAAGGGTACGAACATTTAGCACAGAGGGTGAAACGGCATGCCGCGATGCCCGGCACTGGCCGGTTCTTGGTTGCCGCGATTACCCCCGTTTGAATCTCTGGGTCGCCAGCAGTTCCTCTAGACCTTCGCCGTCAAAGGGGAGATTGTCTGCCTGGACGAACAAGTGTTGGATTCATCATGCTAGGCCATCCAAACTCGCATAGACGCGCGGCCACGCCGGAACTGGCAACACTCTCATCACCTGGACGTGGCCTGATGGCTCAAACTCCAGACGTATGCCGCGACCGCCGATGCCTGGTCGGGCGTAAGCTGTGCGCCTCCCATCGGTGGCATCGGACTGCGATATTGTTTTGGCTGCGAAACGCCATCGGTGATTGTTTTGTTGATGCCGGCATAACTGCCGTCGCTCCATAACCATTTCTTGCCTGTTAGTGGCGGACCCAATGGCGTGCCCTGCCCGCTATTACCATGACAACCTGTGCATGCAGCGCCGCCCACTTGTCCGCGAAAAACGCGTTCACCCAACTAGACCATTGCTCGCGTTGCGCCTTCGGGAACTGGAAGTCTGCGCGCATCGGCTGCACCAGCGTTCGGGTGCGTGCCTTCCGGAGGCTGGGCCGCAGTCGCGACTACTTCGCCAGCCGGAGCGACCGCGCTCGGACAGGGAGTGACGTCCGCGGCGTTGAAGTCCGCACCGCCGCGATAGTCAATTCTGTAGATTCGTCCGCGAACGTCGTCGGAAACATAGAGCGAACCATCCGGACCGACGGCTAAGCCGCTGGGACGATGCTCGGCTTGATCCGGCGACTCTGTCGCTCCTGCGAATCCATCGGCAAAGATCTCGCATCGCCCGGATGTGCGGTCTCCGTTGAGTGGCTGAAAGACCACGTTGTAACCACCTTGGGCATACGGCGCACGGTCCCATGATCCGTGGAACGCGATGAAAACACCGTTCCGGTAGCGCGCCGGAAATTGTTCCTTGTCATAGCGCACCATCGCGTTCGGAGCCCAATGAGCGGCGAATATTGCAATGGGAGCAAGTTTGTTCGCGCAAGGGCCGATGGCCTTTCCGCCGTCGCCTCCGTATTCCGGGGCCAGGACCAGCCGTTGCTGAAACGCGTCGTGATAGCACTCGGGCCATCCATAGTCGCCGTTCGCCTTCAAAACCAGGAGTTCTTCTGACGGCAGAGTC
>QIAK01000052.1:0-5646 GCA_003225515.1 Acidobacteriota bacterium
CGTCCTATCTTCACCGCGGACCGCGAGCACATTCACCACAAACTCCTGCAACATGGCATGACCCATCGCCAGGTCGTGATCCTTCTGTATGGCGTTTCTGCTGTCTTTGCCATGCTGAGTTTGTTTCTGCTGTGGCCGACCGGCAGTTCTTTGGGATTGGTTCTCGCGGTACTCGGCATCGGGATATGGATCGGAGTCCAACATCTCGGCTACCTGGAATTTGGAGAGTTGGCGCGCGTCGCACATCGCACCCTCGATCAACCGCAGATCTTCGTCAATAACATGGCAATTCGCCGGGCTATCGAGGAACTGAAAGTCGCCCGCGATTACGAACAGGTGCGCCGCATTCTTACCGCCGCTTTCGACAGCAACGACTTCGACAGTTTCGAACTGAGGCATGACGGCCCCACGCTAGAACTGGTTCCGTCCGATACTTCGGTCTCACGCCGCGCTCACGCATTCCGCTGGAGCAAGGCCGGTGTTCCGAAAGCGCTGGACGCTTCCGCGGTCTGGACACTCGCGTTGAACCTGCTGAGTTCATCCAACCATCGTTGCGGAATTCTGACCGTCTATCGCCTGTATTCTTCCCGCGACTTGCAGCTCGACATCAACCTGCTGACTTCATCGTTTCCCACAGCCCTCGCGGACGCTCTCGACCGCACCCTCGCGCACCAGTTGCAAGTCATTCCTCTGCCCGACAGCGACACTTCGCTGGTTGCCGCCCAGGCAGGCTAGCCGAACCGATTAACAATTTAGAAGGATTTACTCCGGATATTCACGCACGCGGCTTCGCGCGCTGCATGGAGGAACCACGCAGGGCTCAGCCTTCAAAGGAAAAAGTTCAGGGGAGAGCGTTTCAGTTACAGTTTTGCGCTAGCGTAGGAGTTGATCTCGCAATTCAGGCAAACTTCTTCAAAAGCAGGTGCTGTCCATTCCATGATTATTTCCCCCAATTATAGTTGCGCGGGCGGACCGCGAACGTTTTGTAAGCATATCCGACACTCGGACTGAAATCAATACTTCTCGGCAAAATAAACCGCCACAATCCGCTGTCAGTACAGCCTTTGAGATGAGAATGATACAAAGAAGGTTGCAACATTCTGCATACTCAGCCCTGAGGCAAAGCAACTTTATTCACCGTCCAGAGGTATGGTTGCCTCGACCAACGTTCCCGGTTCCATTCTCGATATCCTCAACTCACCATTCAGTTGCTTCACTCGCTCTCTCATCCCGCTGATTCCAACGCCCGACATCACTAGTGCTCCAGTCTCCGGCATCCCCTTCCCGAAATCGCGAATCCGGACAGTGATAATCCCCGCTTGGTTGAGGAGATCTACCCGCGCATCCTCGCTGCCGGAATGCCGGAAGATGTTGGTAAGCGACTCCTACGGTCGCCTAAAGTCGGCTTGACATACAGCGCTCCTAGTAGGAGCCGTCTGGGTTGGGCGCTCACGTCGGAGTCGTCGTGCGGCTCGAAATATCCCTGGCACACGGACGATACCGTCAGACCACGTATGATCGGACCTCCAGCGGTCAAAGTAAACCTTTCCCGACTTGCCCCGTCCAAGCAGAAGTCCCAGAGCCACTTCTTAATAACCGGAGGATCTCTCCGGGGCGAATGTATATCAAGGACTTCGTGAAACTTCGTGTCCTTCGTCGTTTCAGATTTTAAAAATTCTAACCACTGCGAAGATTCACCAGGAGGACACGGATGTTTCGATTCACAAATCTCATACTTTTGCTCTGTCTGGCGATTGCGATGAACGCGCATGCCGACCGGGAGGCTCCAACCAAGGCTGTGAAGATAAACGACTCGATTTATATGGCTCCCGTGTCAGGGAACGTCTACTTGGTCAAAACCCCAGCTGGAAATGTGATCATCGATACAGCTGCGGCAGATCAAGCTCCGATTGCCAAAAAAATCCTGACGGCAGAAAGCCAGGGACTAATCAAGTACATCATTCTGACGCATGGCCATGCCGATCATATCGGTGGAATCGATCTCTGGAAGCAACCTGGAACCCAGATCATTGCGCAAAGGAATTACGTTGAATTCGTCAATTACGTCACCAGGCTTGAGGGTTTCTTTGCCCCGCGCAACGCTGCCGCCTTCAATCGTGCCCCCCACGAAGCGGGCCCCTGGGCAGGCAACTTCGGCGCAAAAATCGATTCCACAATCTTCTTTGACGAGACCTACAAATTTACCCTCGGCGGCATTGAATTCGATTTGTTCAGCACGCCCGGCGAGACGCCCGACCATCTCACCGTATGGATCCCCGCGTATAAGGCTGCCTTCATCGGTGACAATTACGCCGGCATCGGAATTCCTGAACCCAATTCCTTTCCGAACCTCTATGCCATCCGAGGTACGAAGCCGCGCTGGGCGCTTGATTGGATCAAATCCCTCGACACCGTGTTGGGACTCAAACCCGAAATCGTCCTGAATGGTCATGGTGACCCGATCGTTGGTAACGCGGAAATTACGCGGCGGCTGAAACGATATCGCGACGCGATTCAGTACGTCCATGATGAAACCGTAAAAGGCATGAACTCCGGCAAAGATGTATTCACCCTGATGCAGGAAATAAAACTCCCGGCGAGTTACGAGTTAAGTGAAGTATTTGGCAAGGTCAGTTGGTCAGTGCGCGGAATCTACGATGGATACGCAGGCTGGTACGACATGAACCCCGCGAATATGTATGAATTGCCACCTTCGTCCGTGTATCCGGACCTGGTCAAGCTCGCTGGAGGGCCCGAAGCGATTACGCGGCTGGCTCTAGTGAAGGTCGAAGCCGACAATCCTGTGGAAGCCCTGCACCTCACCGATATCGTTCTTGCCTCCGATCAGAACAACAGTGCTGCGTTGAATGCTCGGATCAAGGCCCTTGAATCGTTGCAAAAAAAATGTGAGAACTACGTCGAAGAAGGCTGGCTCGAACATGGTATCGCCAAAGCGAAGCAGAAACTCGCGCCAGCCAACTGAGAAATCGGTCAACTTTGTCTGGTGATGAAATCTCGAATGGGCGTTAAAGGAGGGGCATCGTTGGCTAGAACTCTTTGTACAGCTGTTGCCGCCATGTTTTTCCTGATGAGTACAGTGCCAGCACATCGGGCCGAGGCCCAAGTCTCAACTTTTCCGCTGGATTCCATCGACGGCCTGGAAGTAGTACACGCCAAAACCGAGGTTGCAGTCTATCGCGGCCGTAAAGCGGTGCGACTAACGTCACTACCCGAACGCGAGGGCGAGGTCCGAGGTCCGAAGTCCGAGGTCCCCACTCCGCCCGACGACATGCTCGCGATTCTGAAGGCGTCCAGTTTCAAGGATGGCGTGATCGAGGCTCAGGTCGCGGGTTCCCCGCTACCAGGAGCACCGTCGGACGCGCGCGGCTTCATCGGCATCGCATTTCGCGTCCAGGATGACTCCCATTACGAATGCTTCTATATCCGCCCCACCAACGGGCGTGCCGAAGACCAGCTTCGTCGCAACCATTCAGCGCAGTACGTTTCCGCACCGGATTATCCCTGGTTTCGCTTGCGCAAGGAAAATCCCGGAGCATATGAATCCTACGTCGATCTTGAAAGCGGAGCGTGGACGAGGCTGAAAATCGTGGTCACGGGCGCCCAGGCTCGGCTCTACGTCAATGGCGCCGAACAGCCTGCGCTGATTGTGAACGATCTGAAGCTCGGCGAGACCCATGGCCGGGTTGCGCTTTGGGCAGACCCTACCACGGATGCGTATTTCTCAAATTTAACGATCAAGTAGGACGATCAGGTAGAACCATCAAGTAGGAAGTTATTGCTACTTACCCGCATCGTCTGACTGCAACGCAAGCTTATTGGAAGTTGCTGATGAGAACCACATCACTGGTCACACTTCCTTTCGCGATCAGCAGCTGCTTGCCATCTCGCGACCAGGAGAAGCCGAAGATGTGGCCGGAGGTGAAATTGGTGACGGGGTGGGGCTCGCCGCCGGATAACGGCTGCTCCCAAACATTGCTTGCGCCTTTGCGGGTGAGCAGGAACTGCAATCCTTTTCCGTCGGGTGCCCATTTTGCTGGACTCGCGCCGCTCGGCTTGACGAAAGCATACATACGAGCGCCCCCGTCAGCTGGACTCACAGCGAACTTTGCTTCCGGCACGGGACTGCCTTCCTGGACTTCATAGACGATAAGCTTGCCATCGGGCGAGATGCGTGGGCTTCCACCGCCCCCAACAGCATGGGCGATCTCGGTTGAACTCCCTCCCTCGATCGGCATCCTGAAGATCTTTGTTCCCGCGGAGGTACCCGTATCGTAGACCAGCCACTTTCCATCGGGCGAGCAATCTTCCTCCCCCACGTTCTCATTCACGAGCCGGGTCGGGTTCGATCCGTCCGCGTCTGTTCGCCAAAGCTCCCATTTGGTTCCACTGTACGAATCGAACACGATGTACCGGTCTCCGCAGCTCGCGGCCGTGCTGTAGTTGCGAGCTTGCGGCATTAAGGCGGTCCTCTGGCTCCCATCCGCATTGATAAGATCCAGTTCACTGCCTCGGCTACGCACCAGCAGGAAGTGATCTGCCGCGCCTGGTACGCTTTTTCTCCCGGCGCGATCCAGATATTCGAAATCTGCGTGTTATCCAAAGCTACAAGCATCCGCCCATCGCGACTCAGATCGAGATACAGGCTGTAGTTGGATAGGTCGTTGGTGAACCGTCGTGGTTCGCCTTTCGGATACGGAATTTCCCAAATTTGAGCCCGATTTTCCTTTGGCATCCCGACGGCGATCAGCAATGAGTTGCCGTCCGGGAGCCACACTGGACGTCCCAATATTGCCGCATCCGAGTAGAGTGTCGTCACATTAGCATCCGCCACACGGATGATGTTCAGCACAAATTTTTGTTCTTTCCCGGTTTGCAAAGTGGCGACGGCAATCACCTTTCCGTCCGGCGACCAATTTGGGCCCGATAGGAAAACTGCGTAGGCTGGCAGGCGAGCCAACACGTGCTCTCCACTACCATCCGCTGAGGCGATGTGAACTTCCACTTCTGCCGGGTCAGGCATGCCCCGTATGAATACAATTTGCGTTCCATCCGGCGAAAAGCCGACAGCTGCGTCGATATCCCGAATCAGTTGCCTTGGGTTTCCGCCCAACACCGGCATCTGGTACAGGTAGCTGTAGTTTTGCGTCGTTTTGTCCGAACGAACGTAGTAGAGATAGTTGCCGTCCGGAGAAAATGTGACGCCTTTGAAGTCCACCACATCAGGCGCCAGAACCTGCACGTCGCTTTTGGTGGCCACATGTCGCATCCACAGGCTCTGTTGCTCTGCGTCGTGCAGTACGTACGCCACATATCGGCGATCAGGTGAGATCGCTACTAAAGCCGCTTTCCCGCTGTCCGTAAATTTCGCGATTTGCATGTTCTGCAGGTTCAATCCGTGGGGGCGGTTCAGCAGTCTATATCCCACGAAAGCTGCAGCAACCAGCATTACGAATGCCGCCGCAGCGATCGCCGTCTTCGCTGATCCTCTTTTCGCCGGCGGAACCTGCGTTGCCGCGGAAGCGATCTGCGCCGCAGAGACTCGGCTCGATTCCGGAACCGAAACACCCGGTCCTGACCCGCTCTCCACCAGCATTCGTCCCGAACTAGTGTCCCTTTTAACGCGTT
>QIAK01000052.1:5679-6260 GCA_003225515.1 Acidobacteriota bacterium
ATGATCTCTTCGAGCTTGGCTGGGACGTCAGGATTCAGTCGCACCACTGGCACAGGACCACGGTTCACAATCGCTTCGCAGATCATGGCCGAACTTTCCCCGCGGAAGGGCAGCGTACCAGTCGCCATCTCGTACAGCACCGCCCCAAACGAGAAGAGGTCCGTCCGCCCATCCAAATCTTTCGCCCGTACCTGTTCCGGAGACATATAGGCGACAGTTCCCACCGTCGTGCCCGGACTCGTCAAATGCTGCTCGTCTACCGTATGCGTCTGGGTATTGGCGGACGCCACTTGGCTCGAGGAAGCACCGCCGGCCGCGACTTTGGCTAATCCGAAATCGAGAATCTTGGCGTGCCCGCGCTTCGTAACAAAGAGATTCGCCGGCTTGATATCCCGGTGCACAATGCCTTCCGTATGGGCGGCATCCAGCGCGTCTGCAATTTCGATGGCCAACGAGAGAATCTCCTCGATGTCCATCGCACGCCCGCCGATCTTGTGCTTCAGCGTCACGCCATCCAGATATTCCATGGCGATGAACGCCTGCCCGTGATCCTCGTCGATTTCGTGAATCGTGCAGATGTT
>QIAK01000052.1:6295-13165 GCA_003225515.1 Acidobacteriota bacterium
GAAAGCGAGCCAACGCCTGCGCGTCCTTCGCCACCTCATCCGGCAGGAACTTCAACGCCACGAAGCGATGCAGTTTGACATCCTCAGCCTTGTAAACAACACCCATGCCGCCGCCGCCAAGTTTTTCAACGATGCGGTAGTGGGAGATATTCTGGTCTATCATGTGCTGCGAATTTTACGTAGGTGATAGAGGGCAAGTCAACGAAGGCAGGCGAGCACAGCTGCATTTCGTGCTCCTTTTCCACACGGGGGAACCACTACCGCCACTTTCTCATCTTTCACTATCTGGGTACCTTCAACTGCACTCATAAGAAGCGAGGATTTCGCAATCATGTTTCGTAAGTCTTTGTATGGGGACTCTTTCAAAGATCTCAATTTCGTGCCCTTGCAGTCTGCGACATTCTGCGTCCAGTGCGAGATGATCAGCACCAACAGCAAGCCGTATTGTCTGGCCTGCGGCAGTCAGGCGCTGATCGGGCTTTCGCGCATGCTCGGCGGATCGATGCGCAACCAGCAGAACGCGCACCTCATCACCGACATCGAACTTAACAATCTCGTTCGCGATTTGCTGCGCACCGTTCCTGATCCCGAAGAAGCTCTCAGTCTGGCGGATCACACGCGTATGCCGTCGTTGGCTCTGCGAACACAGCTTCGCGTCGCCAATGCCGCCCATCCGGTCTCCGGTTTTCGCGCCGTGCCCTTAAATGAGGAGATTGAAATTCACACCGCGCAACTCGATCTTGAACCAGCTATCAGCGCAATTACCGAACGCGCTCAGCACCTGACTGGAGCCACCGGCGCGGCCATCGCGCTTCGCGCCGGAGACGAAATCGTCTGTCGTGCCCGCGCCGGACGCACCGCTCCCGATTTAGGTGTTCGTCTGCAGACCGATGCTGGCATTTCCGCTGAAGCTGTGCGCTCCGGCGAGATCATGCTTTGCCACGATGCCGAGCGCAATCCGCGCGTGGACCTGGCCAGTTGCCGCCGTCTCGGAGTCCGCTCCATCCTCGTCTCGCCCCTGCGACACTATCGCCGCACGCTGGGCGTCTTCGAGGTACTATCCTCGTCCCCTGGCGCCTTCGACGAGGGCGACGTAGCTACCATGCAGCTTCTTTCCAGCATGATGGTGGCAGCGATCTCGCGCATTTCGAGTTTGCACCACGCCCATCTCACCAGGCTCGCAGGTTAAGAGCTCACGTAGCGACGCCCGCGTCGCCAGCTCAAACCGCAAAGTGCGGCGGAAGTTTAGAGTTTTGCTGAATTTTGTAGACTGACGCCCGCTATTAGTAAGCCCAGTACGGCCCAATTCCCGCCGGAGTGCTCTTTCCCTCGATCGCTGTGAACACATTTCGTCCGTAGAAAAACGGCAGGCCCCAATCAAAATCGCTTTGCCCGGGACCACCCAGATCGCCAAATACAAAATCGGTATTGGTGCTGAATAGAGTATCGGCATTAGCCACGCTGAAATTCACAGTCCCACTATTTCCGTTCGTCCCTTCATTCTCGGCCGAGAGGTTCTGTGTATTGGACGGACAGTAAAAACCGTTTGGACTGCCGCAAGCGGTAATGCTGGTCGTATTGCTATTGAGAAAGAAATATCCGTTCGAGCCGCTGTCCACGAAACTTCCGGGGTAGGATTTGCCTTTGAACGTCGTTGTGAAATTTCCGGAAGAATTCACTGCATAAACAGTCGCTCCGTTCAGCGCGTTGTTCGATTGCGTGCCGATCCCGAAGACAAGTGAGCCGGTGATCGAGGGCTGGCCGCTGCTCACAGCCGGTAATTCGATCATCACCCCGTTGTTGTCGCTGGGGAACATTGCCACCGGATTTTGCACTTGTTGAGTCATGGCTTCCGTGATCGGCTGGCAACCCGAAGAGGGGCACTCGTAATACAGTCCGGGATTTCCGACTGGCGACGCACATGCCGGACCGCAATCCTGCGCGAACAGGCCAACGCCCAGTAATCCGTTCGCTCCTAAAGTGCTCAGGCTATCCATCGATTGCAATCCCGTGCTCGAGCATCCGCTTGGGACAGGAAACGCTGTATCGCTGAGCACCTGAATGGGAACCGCGCTCGCCCTTTCACCCGCAATCTGAATGTCCGCAGTCTCAACCGGACCCCAGGTGAATCCGCTCAGGAAAGGTACGCATTCAGCTACCGGATGACCACCCGGTCCATTCTGCTGCTTTAACGAAATCGTTAGAGCGGACGACAGCAATCTGAGTCCTGAAGAGCCCGTGTCGACCAAAACATTGGGAATGCTCTGACAGCTCGAACTCCCGGGAACGCAAACCGTTAAAGTCACGAACACTCCGTTCACGTAATTGTTCGTGGGACCTCCGTTGACCGAGATCGCCACGACATTCTGCCCGGATGACGCCATTGTAGGATTGGATTTTGACGGACTGCTGCCGCCGCCACAGCCGGCGCCCAGCATGGAAACTGCCCATACCGTCAGAATCAGAAGCTTTCGACTCATCGGATTTCCTTGTCACTCATTCCTTCTGGTAGCGTGCCCGGGATATACGCATGGCCGGAAAAAGCTCGCGGGTGTCCCTCAACATGGACCACCAAGCCTGGAAGCTCAACGTGAACCGGCTGGCGACCGTGGCGGCCGGCCCTTTGGGACTGCATCGCCTGCACATATGGTTCGAAATAGGCTCCCAGGATCTGCCGCATATCTGGAAGCCACGGCCCTTCCCAGGCAACGCCGAATACTGTTCCCGAAGGGGAGACATATTCTCGAACGGCGATTCCAGTTGCAGAACGAAGCTCGTGAACGATATAGGCCTCTGAGCGCGTGGTCCTGAGATTCGCTTGCATGTGAACCTGGTCCGACTGCACCGAAGCGGCATCGCCGCCGAGCGCCGCGAAGAGACGGACGGGAACCAGCAGCATCAATACTCCAAAACAGATGCTTGGAAGCAGGTGATTTCTATGCAGGCCCGCCCAAACTGAGAATTTTCGCGTCATTGTGGGTTCATCCAAAGGCACCTTCAGTATGAATCGCATTGCCACGGCGGGGTTGCCACCATTGTTGTCCGTAAAATGTAAGCTCGAAATCAGTAACGCCGCAGGCGCCAAGATCGATAATGTGCAGGCTCAAAAAAAATTCGATCAGGGCATCTCTTTCAGCATGCCATTAGGCGACACAAACACAACGCCTTCAGCCGATGGGTTCTCCGCATGTTTTCAGCGGCGGAATGCCTCAGTGCCCCAGTTAAGGTGTACCTCTCATTTTGACAAGGTTTTACAACACAACACTTCTTGCTTACTTTTGACCGCTCCCGCGCTAATATAAGTCACTAGAACTCGGGCCCTCCCCATGGCAGCCATGAACTCGGCGTTGCTCTCGGTTTCACCCAACCGTCGCCGGCGTGTGCGACATAGAGTACAAACGCCGGCCTATGCCACTTTCACTCCCACTACCAGCGGCGCGATGCTCGACCTCCATGAGATCGTCGACATCAGCGAAGACGGCATCGCCATTCAGTGTCATTCTCCTCTGCAAGTAGAAGACAGCGTTAACCTGTGTCTCGATCTCGCCGATTGCGCGGAGAACATTTACACCACCGGCCAAGTCGTATGGTCGAACCATTCCGGTCGTGCCGGACTTCATTTCTCTGAGCTCTCACCTGAGTCTCTGGCCCGATTGCGCGAATGGCTCTTTGTGAACGTGATGGCTGGAGTCGCCAACGGCGAAACTGAATTGGACGCACCGGTGAGTTTGCGTGTCGAGGCGCATCCGCTTCGTCCCAACTACACCGATACGCTGGCAGCCGTGACCGCCGTACAACGCCAGGCAGAAGCGCTCGGATCTGATCTCCCCAAAACCTTGCAGCTGATTGCGGAACGCGCACAAACTCTGGTTCGCGCTTCCGGTGCTGCTATCGCACTCACAGAAGCCGATCCTGATTTCATGGTTTGTCGCGCCAGTTCCGGCCCCGATGCTCCGCCTGTCGGCGCGCGCTTGCAAGTAGGTTCTGGATTTTCCGGAGAATGCGTCAAGGCCGGCCAGGCTCTCCGTTGCGACGATACCGATCTCGATGCTCGTGTCGATCGCGAAAGCTGCCGTGCCCTGGGCATCCGTTCCATTCTCGCGGCGCCCGTGCGCGTGGACCAGAGGTCGATCGGCATCGTAGAAGTTTTTTCGACTCAGCCGCGCACTTTTTCTGATTCCGACAGCGGCGTGCTGCAGCGCCTTGCGGAGACTGTGCTGGCGGCCGTCAATCGCGCCGCACGCGCCGATGAGTTGCGTGCAGCATCTGTACCGGCTCCCTTTACGCCGGAAGCCGGCAGCATGTTCTTTGCCTCCGCGCCCGAGCCGGAAAAGAAAATGGAGAGTTCCGACAATAAGCTCTCCGGCATCAGCCTGCCGCCTTCGCACCTTTATCTTCTGATCTGCGCCGCCGCTACCATCTTCGGGGTCCTCGGCTACACCTCTGCTCCGTTGATCCAGAGCAGGTTCCAGCAGCGCAGCGCCAGCCAGATTCAAACTGTGCTCGCTTCATCTCGGCCGCCGATTCCGGAGAATGCCGCTTCTCCCGTTCCTGCCATTGAGACCGCATCCTTCGAGCAACTGCGGCAAATGGCAGAGAAGAACGACTCTGCGGCCGAAAATGCCCTCGGGCTTCGTTATTTTCAGGGCGATGAAAAAAACAGAATCGCGCGCGACGAGAAAAAAGCGTTTCGCTGGTTTTGCCGCGCCGCGGATCACGGCAGCCTTCCCGCCCAAGCCAAGCTTGGCGCACTTTATTGGGGCGGGCGCGGCGTAACCAAAGACTTGAATCAAGCTTATTTCTGGACAGTGCTCGCACGCGCTCGCGGCGATAAGGAGAACAAAGATCTCGCGGCAATCTTATCCTCCGGCATGACTCCCAGCCAGAGCGCGGCCATCGAACAGCAAGCTAACGTCTGGCTTGAGCAGCACATGGCCAACTGGAAGCCTCCCGCCGGTCGCTGAATTCGTTAGTATCCTAAATTCCGCGCCCGTGGCCGAATCCAACCCCTAAGCTGCAATTCTCAGAGGTAGAATATCTGTAGAGGATTCTGTGTCTACCCTCCGTGAAATTCTCGATCTGAAGGTCCGCGAGGCGGACCCGTCTCTTTACGAGAAGCTCGACAACCACCGTGTCCGATGTTTCTCCTGCGGTCACTGCTGCCCCATCCCAGAAGGTCAGGCCGGAGTCTGCAAAGTCCGCTTCAATCGCGGCGGCACGCTCTACGTTCCCTGGGGATACACCGCAGGAATGCAATGCGATCCCATTGAGAAAAAGCCGTTCTTCCATGCCCATCCCGGAGCTCTCGCTTACAGTTTCGGCATGCTGGGCTGCGATCTCCATTGTGGCTATTGCCAGAACTGGGTTACCTCACAGGCGCTTCGGGATCCTAATGCGATTTCCCCGCCGATTGAAGCATCCCCTGAAGACCTGGTTCGCGACGCACTCGATCAGGGGGCAAAAGTTCTGGTCAGCACCTACAATGAGCCGCTCATCACCAGTGAATGGGCGGTCGCTGTATTCAAACAGGCCAGGGCCGCAGGCCTGCTCACCGGATTCGTTTCCAATGGCAACGGCACGCCCCAGGTCCTCGAATACCTGGCTCCCTGGCTGGATCTATACAAGGTGGATCTCAAGAGCTTCGATGATCGCCACTATCACGAGCTCGGCGGACGCATCGGCCCCATCCTCGACAGCATTCGTCGCATTCATAATATGGGATTGTGGTTGGAAATTGTTACCCTCCTCATCCCCGGATTCAACGACTCGCGCGACGAGTTGCGGCGCTTAACAGAATTCCTCGCGGGCATCTCGTCCGATATTCCCTGGCACGTCACCGCATTCCACGCCGACTACAAAATGCAGGGGGACGGACAGCGCGATACCACTCCCGACGATCTCCTGCAGGCGGCCGAAATCGGTCGAGCAGCGGGATTACGCTACATCTACGCCGGCAACCTGCCTGGCATGGTCGGCCCCTGGGAAGATACTCGTTGCCCGCAGTGCAGTGAGACACTGATTCGTAGATACGGATATCTCATCCAGGATTATCGCCTGACTCCCGAGGGTCGCTGCCCCCGTTGTGCATGCCAGATTCCCGGCCGCTGGGCCGCTCATTTCGACGGACAAATTGCTGATCGACCTTTCCACCCGCACAAACGCGCCCGTTTATTTACAATCACAAGTCGTCACCCTTGATCGGTAAGAATTTGAATGTGTGAAGACGGGCGCATCTGCCCGTCTGCGGGGCGCAGCTCGGCCCGGCATCGCTTAACCCATGCGGAAGAAATCAATCCTCTCTCTCATCGTCGTCCTCTTCCTCGCATCCTGTTCTCCGCGCGACTATCTCACGCGCCGCCTCGCCGGTGACCTGATCTCCGCCTCTGACGCTTTCAAAACTCCGCAGCAGTTTGCCTTGAAAACCGGAATCGTTTCCAACAAAGATTACGTCTCGCCCGAGTACCTCGTCCTTCAACAACATGGCTGGATCTCTGCCACCTCAGCCCGCTGCTCCCCAGGCCTCACGCCCTCGCCCTGCTGGGATGTCCTGCTGACTCCCCAGGGCGTCGACACAATTCGAGCCTTGGTTCCTCCCGATGAAGCCGACAAGTCATTACTCTTTATTCCGGTCGCAAGAAGGGAACTGGTGGGCATCACCGGCATCAGCAAGCAGGGCAGTGCAGCCGACGTCGATTTCACCTGGAGATGGGTTCCGCTGAACGAAGTCGGTGCCGCGCTCTATTCCGGTGACCTGCATTACAACTCAACGGTTGGATTTCGTGACTACGATGATGGTTGGCGCATGATTCCAACTCCCGTGCAGAGCACCACGCATTCCGGCCAGACGCTCGACGATGCGCTGAAAAACGC
>QIAK01000533.1 GCA_003225515.1 Acidobacteriota bacterium
TCCCTCCCTGGCCACCACAACTTAAAGAACTTCAGTTACTTCCCTTCCCTTCTTCATGATTCACATGACAGCACAATTGGAGGGCGAGGACCTCGTAACCTTGGCGCTAATTACCTCGAAACAGGCCGGATAGTATTGGTAGAGCGCAGCCCAGAAGCTTTTGGCGTCGTCCAATTAGCCCACTTGAAGCATCGATGGTAACGCTGCTAGGGAATGTTCTGGCAGTATAACCGTAACTGATTAAGGCTTACGGCTCGAGCACTGGCCAAGGGGGTCCGGTGATGCGCTCAAAAGCCCATTATGACGGCTATGGTAAGGTGATCCCGGTCAGATCTGTGGTCCGACGCAGTGTGTTTTCGAGTGGACAGCGTTTCCATAAGGCTGATTCTTGGACCCCGTCAAACCTCGCCAATTGCTCGGAGTATTCGATGCCACCCTGATCGTCATGGGCGGCATTGTCGGCTCCGGTATCTTCATCAATCCCTATGTGGTTGCCCTCCGCGTGCACACTACATTCTTAATTCTGGGCGTCTGGTTCCTAGGTGGAGGCCTTGCCTTACTCGGCGCTTTCATCTGGGCGGAGCTTGCATCGCGCTTGCCGGGCGCAGGAGGACAATACCTTTACTTGCGTGAGGCTTATCATCCCTCGGTCGCGTTCATCTATGGATGGGTCCTCCTTCTTGTAACCCAGACCGGCGGGATGGCGGCAGTGGCGGTCACGTTCAGCCGGTACTATCGTGAAATCACTGGGTTCTCGGCAAGCGATGGGCTCATCGCGACCGGAACTCTGCTGGGTCTCACAGCGATAAATTGCCTTGGAGTGCGCGCCGGCAGCACCGTGCAGAGCGTCCTCATGCTACTCAAAGCATCCGCCATCGCCGCGATGGTCGTGGTAGGGATTCTCTGGGGCGGCGGCACGGTGCGAGCCTTGCCTTTGCTCGACCGTCCGATTTCGTCTGGACTAGGTCACGCGATCGGCGCCGCCATGATTCCCGTTGCCTTCGCGTACGGCGGCTGGCAGACCGCAAGTTTCGTGGCTGGCGAAATGCGTGATCCCCGCCGCGATCTCTCGCGAGGATTGGTGATCGGTGTGGTCGGGGTGATAGTCCTCTACCTAGCAGTCAATTTTGTTTGCTTGCGCGTGCTCGGTCCGGATGGACTGGCTACAACCCGTACTCCCGCATCGGCTGTAATGCGCGCGGCTGTAGGTGTGCGAGGCGCGCGATGGATTGCGTTCGGTATCGCTATCTCCACACTGGGTTTTCTGAGCCAGGGGATTCTGACCGCTCCACGGGTGTACTACGCCATGGCTCGGGATGGCCTCTTTTTTAAGAGCGTGGGTTGGCTTGCTCCTAGTACCGGAGTTCCTGTTGTTGCCATTGTGCTGCAAGGCGTGACCGCGACCGTGATTGCGCTTTCGGGACGCTACGAGGAGATCCTGAACTATGTGATCGCAGTTGATTTCATTTCGTTTGTGCCGACGAAGAATCCAGGCCTCGCCGCAAAAGTTGTATCTGGCCCCGGGTCATCCTTACACCACAGGTCTTTTTGTGTTGGTCTGTGCCGCCATCGTGATTACAACGGTTGCCACTTTCCCCGCGAATTCCATTATCGGGTTGATCATTCTGCTGGCTGGCGTCCCGGTATATTTGTACTGGAGCCGTCGTGCGCGGCGGAACCCACCTGCGCCGAACCTATGAGACATCGACGTTCCGATTACATGCTGTGGGCAAAGACAAAAAGCCGTGCGAAGTTTAACCTCGCGACCAGCGGCGTGGGTCCGTTTCCTTTACGTGACCTTCCGGTAAACATCGATCAGTTGGAGATCAACGGCGACAGCGCGTACGGCTACGCTCCCCTGCAGCGTGCCATCGCGAAGAAATGCGGAG
>QIAK01000534.1 GCA_003225515.1 Acidobacteriota bacterium
TGCGTGGCAGCACATTCTGCGGCTCCTAAAGCCACTGCCAGCCTGCTGAAGGCGAAGTTCGTTCCCATATCTACTTTCCTACCTGAGCCTGTTTTTGCCGCACACCGCTTCGTGGCATTCGCGCTCAGCGTTCGCCCGCCTCCCGCGATCTAGCTATCCAGACAATCGATCTGTCGCTCGGAATCGTTTTCTATTTCTTCGGGAGGAATTTATGCTGGCTTCATACGTGAAGTCGCTTTCCGCGACTTTTCTGCTCACGATTTTTTTAGCGTTAAGTGTCATTGCTCATGCGCAATCAGGTAGTTCCACGTCGATTACGGGCACCGTAGTTGATCCATCCGGAGCAGTAGTCAGCAACGCAACCGTCGAAGTCCGTAATCCGGTTAGTGGCTTTTCTCGAAATACGGTCACTGATGCCGCTGGAAAATTCGTAATCCCAAACGTCCCATTCAATCCTTATCACTTGACGGTTACCGGCCAGGGCTTTGCACCGTACGCTGGAGATGTTGATGTCCGTTCGACTGTTCCCGTGAGTCTCAACGTCGCCTTGAAGGTGGGTGGTTCGGCGGAAAGCGTCACAGTGGAAGCAAGCGGTGGAGATCTCATCGAGACCACGCCTACGTTTCACACGGACGTGGACCGCGGCCTATTCGACAAACTGCCTCTGGAAAGCCAGTCGTCATCGCTAAGCTCGCTTGTAACTTTGTCCTCTCCAGGAATTGCCGCAGATTCAAACGGTCTCTTCCATGGAATGGGAGACCATGCGGAGAATTCCTTCATGGTTGATGGGCAGCCGATTACGGATCAGCAAAGCAAGGTCTTTTCCAACCAGATTCCTCTCGATTCCATTGCATCGCTGGAGGTCATTGCAGGTGCGCCTCCAGCTGAGTTCGGTGAAAAGACGAGCGTAGTGATTAGCGCCACCACACGTTCAGGTCAGGGCCTCACGACACCGACCGGCAGCGTCACAACCAGCTATGGCAGTTTCGGGACATCGACGGTTGGCATCAACGTCGGCTACGGCGGCCCGAAGTGGGGCAACTTCATCTCCGCAAGCGGTCTGAATACGGGACGATTCCTTGACCCGCCGGAGTTCACCGTTATCCACGCGAAGGGCAATGAAGAAAATATCTTCGACAGGGTCGACTATCAGCTATCGAAAGCGGACTCGATCCAGCTAAATCTGGGCTTCACAAGGTCGTGGTTCCAAAATCCAAACAGCTTCGACAACGTTCTCCACACCGGCCAAACCGATCCTGCTGGCAACCCACTCAGTCCCACGGACCAGAGGTCCCAGATCAGAACCTTCAACATTGCACCATCCTGGACGCGATTGCTCAGCACTAACGCGGTCTTCACGTTCGGCGGCTTCGTCCGGCACGATCAATACAACTACTACCCGAGTGGCAATCTCTTCGACGATCTATCGCCCATCCAGCAGGAGTCGGTCGCTCAGGATCGAACGTTGACAAATGCGGGCCTGCGGACGGCGCTGTCGTATGTAAAAGGCGCTCATAACATCAAGCTGGGAGCCACGTACCAACAGACATTCCTGAACGAGAACGACAATTTAGGGATTGTGGACTGATTCCCTCACTAACTGATGTGAACGGCAATCCTTGTTTTGTGAATGGCATGGCTTATGCTTCCCCATGTTCGGATCTGCTGCCATCCGACCTTACAGGCGAAGGTGGTCTGTTTGCCTTCCGAGGTCACACGGACGTAAAGCAGCTTGCGCTCTACATTCAGGATCAGATCACGAAGGGAAATTGGTCATTCAACGTCGGTTTGCGGGGAGACTTCTACAACGGCTTGACCACCCACAAAGAACCCGAGCCTCGCCTGGGCCTCGCCTACAACATCAAACGGACGAGCACAGTCCTTCGCCTCTCCTATGCGAGAGTGCTGGAAACGCCGTTCAACGAGAATTTGATCGTTGCCAGCGTAGGATGCGACAGTGCCGTCTTAAATCCCCTGCTCGGCTGTTCGTCATCAAGTTTGACTCCTCTAGCTCCCGGTTGGCGCAATGAATTCCACGCCGGATTGCAACAAGCTGTCGGCAAGTATCTGGTGTTCTCCGGTGAGTACATTTGGAAGTACACCCACAATGCTTATGATTTCAGCATTCTCGGAAACACGCCGATCTTCTTCCCGATCGCGTGGGACAGATCTAAGATTCCGGGATTCGCGGGACGTGTCAGCATACCGGACCTGCATGGATTTTCTGCACAAATGGTCTTCTCAACGGTTGCGGCGCGGTTCTTCCTTCCACAGGTGAGCGGCGCCGGAGCCACACCTTCCGCCCCTACTGGGGTCTTCCGCATCGACCATGACGAGAAATTCAACCAAACAACACACCTGCAATACCAACCCTGGCAGCGCGGCCCGTGGATTGGATTCAATTGGCGTTACGATAGCGGACTCGTGGCAGGCGCGGTTCCGTTTGCAGGAGATACGACTACGCCAGTCGATTTGACCGGGCTGACGGCAGACCAGCAGATGCAGGCGGGCCTCTTCTGTGGCAGTGTGTTCCCGACGTTGAGTACACCTCTCACGAGTTGCGCGCCATCTCAGTATGGCTCAACGCGAGTCACAATTCC
>QIAK01000535.1:0-558 GCA_003225515.1 Acidobacteriota bacterium
AAGAACAGGAAGCAGACATCCCCTAAAGAAGGACTCCTGGAGGATCGGTCCCAACACCACTCCCAACATCATCGCCTCAACGAGCGGAATGGTTCTCGTGTTCTGAGCGTGCCCATGCAGGCAGATGGCCACGCCCGCCAGCAGAACTCCCAAAAGCGGAGCGAGCATCACGCAGCGCGTGTGCGGCCAAACCCAGCCCAATGCGCGCAAAACAGGTCGGCGATGACGGATTTTGAGAATCAAGTACAACGCCATCATCAAAACCAAGATCACCGCCACTTGCAGACCGAACCCAGGATGCTCAAGTTCCCATCGCGGCAGAAGACGAAAGCGTACGAGGAGGCCAAGGATTGGACGCAACACCGTGAGTAGCAACGAAAACACACCCATGTCTTCGTAACTCGAATAAGGGCCTCCATTTTCCGAGTTGCATTCCTTCGCCTTGAAAATACACGCAAACCAGTCAAACGGCATAAAGATGTCGGAACTCAGGAACTACATCGAATGGAGTTGTCGGAGGCGTAAGGGCCTCCCCTAATTGATCAATGAGGGCGGGAG
>QIAK01000535.1:582-2599 GCA_003225515.1 Acidobacteriota bacterium
AGAACTTCGCACCCTCGCGGATGTGAACTATTCGGTCAGGCTCGAAGCCCATGAGTCGGGCGCATGTTGCGTCAGCAGCCACAGGATCGTCCGCAAGAACAATCTTTCCGAGAGGGCGGGCCGTGCCATTGAGTGGCCCGTTCCCTTCCATTGCCATAATGCCGTCGGCGATAACGAAGTGGACCGGGAGGGTCGCACATACATCAAGAATGCTTTCCTGAATGCCCTTCCAATGGAGAATGTTCTTGGGCCAGCCGTACCTCGCCCCGGGCACGACGCCGAGCATGTTCTTCAAACTCAGCGTAACGCCAGCCCAGTGATGGGCTTTTATTTTGGGCATCGAGACCAGAAAATCGGCCTCCAACACTGTCCGAGGGAGCCAAAGGCTCTTCATCCCCATGTAGTTCGCGCGCAACTGCGTGCGAACCAGTTCGTCGCGATTGAGATCGACAAAACGGATCGCCTCCGCGCGGAGGGACTCTTGATAGCCGCTTTCTGATAGCACTAATCGGGTATCACGCTGATGTCCGGGCCCCTCGGCCACAACCACACATTTACAGCCCATGCGTCTAAAAGATTCGGCTGCGGCCAGTACCAGCGTTGGGTGGGTGTTGATTGCATTGCCGGAGATGTAGTCGACCAGATGTGGCTTAAGGACGACAGTCTTGCCCTGAACGCTAATCCGAAAGAGCCGAAGACCGGAGGCGAGGACCTCGTCAATCCGCTGAGAATATTGCTCGACGTTCAGGATCGCGACTCGTGATCGTTTCGCTCGCCGGTCCGAATGATATTTGGGCAGGAAGAAGGGGACGGACACAGAAGCGCCGGCGGCCAGTGCGGCAGTCCCAACAAAAAAATTCCGGCGATTGAGGATCACAGGTTCACTCCAAACGCAGCCAAAGCGCGGCCGCAATCAGCAGCAAGACAGACAAGCGCCAGCGTGCAGGTGTCGTCATTGCCAGACAGATCGGGAAGGGCCATCAGCGTAGTGATCAACAGCGCCACCGCGCGACCATGAGCGGCTAGCGCGAGAATTGCCCAGGCCAGACTCCATGGCGCAGTTAGCGTTTGAGCTGTGCGTTCCAACCACTCCAGGCTGGCTTGCACAACCGGATGTTGAGTTCGATTGTTTAACGCTAGAAGCGCGATGGCAGTGTCGTCAGGGTGAGGAGCGACTGTAGATCCGTACACCACGCCGCTGCCGGCATTCCATCCTCCGCCCGGGCAGGCGCGGTCCATCAGCATCTCAAAGCCAAGATCAACGCGAGGAGGAATATCTTCCAGGCTACCGCAGGCGCAAGGCACTTGGCTTAAGGCCAGAATCGCGAACGCCGTAGGTACGACCCAGCTAACCGTGTCCTGAATCCAGGGCCAACCGAACTTGTCAGGGTCGAATCGGACATGGCGGTCCGCCGTAAGAAATTTCCATCTCCAGAACCAATTGGCTTCCTTGCCCTCGCATTTCATCAGCCAATGAATGCCGGATAGCCTGGCTGGTATGGCCGTAGCAACATCGCGAAGAGCGATCGCAGCTAGGGAGGTCACCCAAGCACCATCCTGATCATCCCCGAGGAAAGCAGGCCAGCTTCCATTCGGGTTTTGCACGCGTACAAGAAATTCTTGAGCGAGTCGTGCCTCGTCGGAATCTTCTGATCCGATCGCGAGAGTAGCGAGGCACGTAGATTCGAGAGACGCCTGCACAGACGACTGCAGCGCCGCCCACCCGCCTGCAGGGAGCTGCCGTCGACTCAACTCGGCAAATACGCTGCTCAGAACGACGCCATCGCTCTTCACCGCAGCACTTTTAATGCGAAACCGTTCCACTGTCAAAAGTGATATCGCTGGAGAGGCAGACGTTGGTCGAAAGGCAAGTAATCGCGGTGCGACGATGCGCAAAAATCTGGAATCAGTCAAAGTGCGATCAGTAAAGTATTGCCCGCTGATTTGGCATAGAAAACGGCACCAATTTTACGGGGTGCTTGCCTCGTCGCCGCGAAGTTTCTGCGCCAGTCATGAT
>QIAK01000053.1:0-10570 GCA_003225515.1 Acidobacteriota bacterium
AAAAATCCTCAATTCGCACAACTTGCATCGGACGCGTCGTATAACCGAGCCACGGACGCGTCAGTTCATCCGATGCCGGCCAGGCCGTGAGCACGTGGGCCATGGGATAGCGCGCCTCTAGAAAACGTTCTCCATCCTCATGTAAAACGACGTAATCGCGATAGGCTAGGTTATCTTCGGGCGAAAATCCGTATGGAGGATTCCACCACCACGCGACCATGAAAGCCAGCGCAACCAAGGCCACCGCCGCGAGCGAATATCGCAAGCGTCTTCGAAGCGTCGATACGGCGACGATAATCACCAGCGGAACCGCCGGCAACATGTATCGCGCCAGCACTGCTCCGCCGATCAGTGCCATGGCGATCACGTAAACCATCACCACGACAAGGAATATCATCTGAACCGGGATGGCAATTCGCGAACGCTCAACGCCATCGTCTTTCAATGGCGGTAGAAGCATTGCCAGGAGCATGCCCAGGGTCAGCAGCCACAAGTGCAGGTAGCCAAAGGCCTGCCACAATCGCAGTCCTAGAGCGAGTACGAAGCGCAATGGATTGAGGGTAGCGGCAACGTTATAGCGAAAAAACTCTGGATTGCCGAACACGTATCCAGTGCGGAACCAGTGAAACGCGTACCACATTCCCAGGGGCAGTATGGGAATGAACAGCATCAAAATGCGCTTTTCGCGAACTCCACCAGTGGTCGGCTCTTTCCATAGCTCTCGCACAAAACCGCGCTTGCGCATTACCCAACCTAAAGCTTCCCACACAGCCAGCGCGAGAGGAGCAACAATTGCAGTCTCTTTCGCAAGTGCAGCGAGTGAGAACCACATCGCAAGCTCGCCCCAACGATCTTCCACATAGGCCGAAAGCCCCCAGGACGTCAGGCCTGCAGCTGCAAGGTCAACCTGTGCCAGCGAGCTCTGCGCAAAGAACACGGGATACAATGCGGTGCATAACGTAGAGGCGATCGCCACCGGCATATTCGCCACTCGTTCGGCCAGGCGAAAAACTCCCAGCAACGAGAATGCCGCGACCAGCAACATCCCCGACCGCGTCACCAGCGGAGCATAGCCCATGCCTTTCCACCACAACGCGATCCAGGCCAGCACGAGTGGCGGATGCGCATTCGAGAGAGTTGTGTGCGGAATCAGACTTCCCGTAAGCAGCAGGTCGCGCGCGGCGGGCACGTAATATCCTGCCTCGTCCCAAAAATACGGAAGCTGCAAGAGTGAAATATGCAGCAGGAAAATTGCGACAAAGATAATCGCGAACACCAAGGCAGGGTGTGGGCGCGAAGATTGCATGGGAGAAGTCATTCTTTCTTGAGACGTGGGTGCAACGCCTCTCTTAACCATCTGCCCAGACTGAGACGCGGCCAGGCACGCTGCGATGGAACGCTTTTAATGCACTGGCCCTTGCGGCGCCATGCGCGGATCAAGTTTGATCTCCCCGAAAGCACTCTCGTATCCCGACACGTTTTGCTGTAATAGTCCCAGCAGGGCCTTGGCTTGTTGTGGGCTCAGGTATATGCCCTGAAAATTCTTGATTTCAACTTGAGTTTCGGTTTGTTGCTGCAAGGTTCCGAACACCAGAAAGAAGTCCCAGATGTTCACCCGCATCTGCACACTGTTGGCATAATTTTCCTGGTAGTTCGGTCCGTTAATTAACTTCACATTGGGTTGGGTCGGATTATTCATAGCCGGAAGTGTAAATGTTTTTGTGCTCTGTAAGAAACAAGCCGTCTCAGGGATACGCGGCGGGGTGCTTCAGTACTGGTGCAACTGACAGAAAGTGTCAAAGCGGTGATAGTTTGCGGCTGCTGCTGCATTGGTCCCTTCGTTGCCGGACACCTACCTTGGTTTGCAGTTCCATTGAAAACACAAGACTTACGGCCCCAGACCTCGTTACTTTAGGAAGTACCTTGTGGCTCGCAAAGTGCGATACAGTCTAAGTTGCTCCGTGTAAAACGGAGATTGTGGCTACTTATGACCCAAAATAACGATCAAGTAACGATGGAAGAGATCGTCCTCCCCGAGCATCTGCTCCCCTTGGAATCTGTGCTGGGCGAAGGTGTTTCAGCGCTGGATTTGTGCATGGTTCTGGCCAAAATCTTTTCTGTGCAGTACACCGAGGTTGCATTGTTGCGCCTGGAGAGTGGACTGCTCCGTTTTGTATTTCCTGACCACCTTCGGACCACGGGCGCAATTCCCCTGTCCAGCAAAGCGGTGGCAGCTCACACTGCTCTCAGCAAGAAGGCAGAAATATTCAATAATTTTGCGCGTGTCAAGCACGCCAGCATCTTTGAAATGATTAAACCCGAGGCCGCCAAATCGGAAGAACTGGCCCCTCCGTCGCCCATTCAGAAACTTATGTCCGTGCCGATTATGAATCGGACCTCGCAGGTCGTGGGCGTGATTCAGATTTCCCGCAAAGCCCTCGATCCGAAGCTCGCGAAGGATTTCAGTCGCGAGGATCTGCACGATTTAGAGTTGGCTGCCGGGCTTCTGGCCACGGCTCCGGCATTGCTGGCAAACTAAGCTCGTTTCCTCTAAACCATTCCTTTTTGACTTGCATCTGATTCTGCGCTTCGCAAGACACCCGTGAAATCGTCAAGCGCTGCCGGTTTCAGCGCAGGTGGTTGCGTGCCTTAGAGTTTACTCAACGTAGTGTCGGGGACTTACTTCGTTTTCAAAGGAACTCGCAGATCCGCTCCCGTCATCTCTTTCGGTTCATCGGTCCCAAGCATTCCTAAGAGTGTGGGCGAAATATCGCGCAACGATCCATTCGGCTTGAGCGTGAACTGCTTTGCATTTTCTGAGACAACAATGAAAGGCACAGGATTGGTTGTGTGCGCGGTATGCGGACCACCCGTTGCGGGATCAATCATCATCTCGGCGTTACCATGGTCGGCAGTGATCAGCATCGCCCCACCTTTGGCGCGGATTGCCGCCTCAATGCGCCCCAGGCAGGCGTCCACTGTTTCGACAGCCTTTACCGTAGGCTCAATCTTGCCGGAGTGGCCCACCATGTCCGCGTTGGCAAAATTCACTATCACCACGTCGAAACTTCCATCTTCTGTGGCCTTCACCACAGCGTCAGCAATGCCTGCGGCGCTCATCTCCGGCTTCAAATCATACGTCGCCACTTTGGGCGACTGCACCATCACGCGCTCTTCACCGGGAAACGGTTGCTCCACGCCTCCATTAAAGAAATAAGTCACGTGAGCATATTTCTCGGTCTCGGCCACGCGCAGATTACGCATATTCAGTCCGCCCATCACATTGGCAAGAATGTTCGCCATCGACTCTGGAGGAATCACCACCGGCAGGCTGAAATTCTTGTCGTAACGTGTCATGCAGACATAATGCAGATTTTTCGGCGCACGGTCGCGCGGAATCGTGGCATCAAGATCGTCCGCCCCGGGCAGATCGCTGCCGCCCTTTTCATTCAGTCCGCTGTTGCGCGCCAGAGCGCGCGTGATCTGGCGAACGCGGTCGGCGCGAAAATTAAAGCAGATGCACGAATCGTCGTCGCGAATTGTGGCCAGCGCCTGGCCCTGGTTGTCCGTGCAGACGAACGGAATTACGAATTCGTCGGTGACTCCCTTGTTGTAGGAGTCTTTCATTCCCTGCACCGGCTCGGTCTGCTTGCCGCCTTCGGCATCGGCGAAAACCATTGCGTTGTAGGCCTTCGAAATGCGCTCCCAGCGGCGGTCGCGGTCCATGGCGTAGTAGCGGCCATTGACCGTCGCGATCTTACCGCAGTTGTATTCGCGCATTTTCTGCTGCAACTTTTCAAGATATCCCGCACCGTTGGTGGGCAGGGTGTCGCGTCCGTCCATGAACGCATGGACGAAGACGCGGTCGAGCCCGTTTTGCTTTGCCATCTTCAACAACGAATAGAGATGCGCCTGCTGGGAATGGACGCCACCGTCGGACACTAGCCCGAACAAGTGCAATCGCCGCTCGCCGGTGCGCGCGTGCTTCATGACGTCGAGCAGCACGGGATGCGAGAAGAACTCCCCGTTCTGGATCATCAGATCGATGCGCGTGATGTCCATGTGCACGATGCGGCCGGCGCCAATGTTGAGGTGTCCAACCTCGCTGTTCCCCATCTGACCTTCGGGCAATCCGACGAACGGACCGCTAGTATGAATCAGCGTGTTGGGATAGTCGCGCAGCAGCCGGTCATACGTCGGCTTGCGCGCGAGCGCAATGGCGTTGGCCTTGGTTTCAGGGCTATAACCCCAGCCGTCGAGAATAGTAAGAACCAGCGGTTTGGGACGAGACAAAATTGGCTCCTGCGAAGATTTGTGAATTGCAGAAATCGGCTACCAGATCAGTTCGACCGAATAGCGCGAAAAAATACGGTCGGACGTTATCACAGGAATGTTTTCTTCCAGACTCTGCGCGATCAGGATCCGGTCGAAGGGATCGTTGTGATGCATCGGCAGAGTTTCGACCTTCAAGACATGATCTCGACTTACGGCGAGGGTTTCGATTCGGTTTTCGACGAGTTTCTTCACAATGTACGGTCCGGTTGGAATGGGTAGGGGAATCTTACCGATTTGAACCTTAATCAGAATCTCCCAAATGCTGGCAACGCTGAGCCACAAATCGCTCGGACCGGCAAATACCTCCGCTGCACGTCGGGAAAGCCTGTCATCTCCCGCGATCGCCCACAGGAAGGTGTGCGCATCGAGAAGAGCCTTCACTTATAGAAGAGATCCTGGATCTCTTTGGGCAACGGGTCATTGAAGTCGTCAGGGACTACAAACTCGCCCTTCGCGCTACCGAGGATTCGCGTCTTCGGCTGAGCGTCCAATGGGACGAGTTTCGCCACAGGCTTACCCGCCTTGGCGATAATGACCTCTTCCCCCAGCGCGACTCGCTCTAAGAGCTTGGAAAGATGGGTCTTAGCTTCGTGGACATTCACTTCCATAACTATGGCGATTATAGACTAAGCCCTTAGCTAAGTCAACTTCCCCGTTTGCCTCAGAACCCCATTCTGTCGTCCGCCGACGGACCATAGGTCGCCGGCAGCGGCTGATCGTTGAGCCGCAAATATACGCCCAGCTGCGCCCGATGATGCACCAGATGATTGAGGAACATTTCGCGGTAGGCCAGAAAGCGCGAACCGCTGAAAATGGGCTTCCCCTGGAAACTCAGCTTCCAGCTCTCGGTCCACGCTGAATCAGGAGTGCTCTTCAGCGCCTCGCGTACTTTCGCCGCGCCCTCGTCGAACGCCTTCACCAGCTGCGCGGCCGACTCAAACGGAACCCGCGTGCGCGCCGGCCCACTGCCGAAATCAAATTCCGGAGTGGTCAGGATCGTCGCGCCAAAGCCCGGGAGTTCGGCCACGTGCGGCGCCAGCTTTCCCAGTTCCATGGATTTCGCGTGCGGCTTGAAGTCGGGCTTCATGGGAACCCGCTCCAGCGTCGCGCGCGTGCTTTTCACTTCAGCATCGAATTCAGAGAGAAGAAGTTCGTTGATCACGTCGTGTCCTCATTTCAATTATTAGAAGCTTGCCAGCGTTTAGCCCTTATAGTTCAGCGCGACCAGACCCAAGAACCGTGAAGTCCCGCCCAACTCTTCTTCAATGCGCAGCAACTGGTTGTATTTTGCGATGCGGTCGGTACGTGATGCCGAGCCCGTCTTGATCTGTCCCGCGCCGGTCGCCACTGCAAGATCGGCGATAAACGTGTCTTCGGTCTCGCCCGAGCGATGCGAAATCACCGAGGTGTAACCGTTGCGCCTCGCCAGGTCGATCGCGTCCAGCGTCTCGCTCACCGTGCCGATCTGATTGACTTTGACGAGAATGCTGTTGGCCACGCCCTTGTCGATGCCCTCTTGCAGGAACTGAACATTGGTCACGAACAAATCGTCCCCGACCAATTGAATCTTCCCGCCAAGCTCCTGGGTCAGCTTCTGCCAGCCGTCCCAGTCGTTTTCAGCCAAGCCATCTTCGAGCGACACAATGGGATAGTCCTTCACCCATTTCGCCCAGAAGGCGACCATCTCGTCGGAACTCTTGGCCGACTTGTCGGACTTTTTAAAAACGTACTTGCCATCCTGAAAAAATTCGCTGGCCGCGGGATCGAGCGCAATTGCGATTTCTTCTCCCGGCTTGTATCCGGCCTTGGTGATTGCCTCGAGCACGACTTCGATGCCTTCCACGTTCGACTTCACCGATGGCGCAAACCCGCCTTCATCGCCCACGGCCGTGTTGTAGCCCCGCTTTTTCAGAACGCCCTTGAGCGTATGGAAAACTTCGACGCCCCACCGCAGCGCCTCCGAAAACGACGGAGCGCCTACCGGCATCACCATAAATTCCTGAAAGTCGACGTTGTTGTCGGCATGCGCTCCGCCGTTCAGAATGTTCATCATCGGCGTAGGCAGCGTATTGGCGCCCGCTCCGCCCAGATAACGATAGAGAGGGATATCGATGCTGTTTGCCGAGGCGCGCGCCGCGGCCATCGAAACCGCCAGCAATGCGTTGGCCCCGAGGCGCCCTTTATTGTCGGTGCCGTCCAACTCGATCATGCGTGCGTCGAGGCCGCGCTGGTCAAAGGCATCCCAGTTCGCCAGAGCTTCGGCGATCTCTCCGTTCACGTTCTCCACCGCTTTCAGCACGCCTTTGCCGAGGAACCGGTTCGCATCCTCGTCGCGCAATTCGACTGCCTCGTGCTCGCCTGTTGAAGCTCCGCTCGGAACTATGGCCCGCCCCATAGAGCCATCCGCGAGAAATACTTCCGCTTCCACCGTAGGATTGCCACGTGAATCCAGAACTTCGCGTGCATGAATCGCTGCAATATTTGACATGAGTGGTTTTCTCTTTTCTCTTCGTCTTTCCTCGAAATTATGATTGCGTTTTTAGTGATTGCCGGTAGGTCTGCTTTGCGAAACCAACCCTCGATAAAAGCAACGACCGATAAAACCCACGACCGATAAAACCCACGATTATATCGGATGGCCATGAAAGCACCGTGACCCCCGGCACACTTGTTCGCGCCGATTTCGACGATTGGGACTGTCCCTTCGGCCACGTCATTCCCGGTCTTATCTCCTATGGTTCCTCGACCCGCCCGCGCCTTGTCCCTCGACCGCCGGTTGGAATAAAGTAGTGAAGTTCGTCCGACTTGAAGAGGTACTCCCATGAAAAAATTGATGCTCCTGCCCTGCCTGCTGCTGGCATCGATGCTGGCGGCGGCTCGATACGACTCTCGCAACCTTCAGCAACCACACCGGAGATCCTTTCCAGGCAAAAGTCACTCAGGCCATCGTCGTGAACGGCGCCACGTTAATTCCTGTGGGAGCCACCATCGAAGGTCGAGTCACAAAGATCAGTGAGCCTCGCCGCATCTCGGGCAAACCTACTATCGGAATTCTTCCCGAGGCTGTGATCATGCCCTCAGGAGAGCGCTATTTTCTGGACGCCACGCTGGTCGACACCAACATCCAAGGCGCCGACGTCAATCAGGAAGGCCAGTTCAAGGGAATGGGCCACGACCGTCGTGACACGCTCGAAACCGGCGGCGGCACGGCCGGAGGTATGCTGATTGGCGGACTAATCGGCGGAGGTCCGGGAGTCCTCATCGGCGGCGCTGTGGGCGCGACCTCAACCACCGTGCACTGGCTCTCGAAGCACCGCTCCGCGACTCTCCCGGCCGGGACCCAACTCACTCTGGAATTGAACCGTCCGTTGACCATGGGCACTGCGGTAACGAGCGGCGGCAGCAAGTAGCAGGGAAACAGTTCTCGAATCTATGGCCGGAGGCGAAAGCCTCCGGTTTCTTTTTCCCCAGGTTTTACGTTCGACACAGGCGGAATGCAGTCGAGGGGGTTCACGTCCCGAAAATCAAGTCTCCTTCACTGACTACCTGCAGTTCAATCCATCCCTCGACCGGCAACGAATCCACGGGCAACCGGTTCTGCCATAGGCTGAACCTCAGACGCAGTCTACTGGTCGCGGCGACTGCCTTCCGCTGCGCCGCTGGATCTGCCGGTCCATTGGTTGGAGTCGCCAGCAGCCAGGCCAATGGCAACTTGAATTCAAATATCCTCAGGAGAGCCAGCTTTACCTGATCGTCGGTTTGAGAGGCGGACGATGCTATCGGTGTCTCCTTCGATCCATTCTCGATCTTCCAGGCATGCAGTCTTCTCTCGTGCGCCGAGGCCTCGAGCCGCAACACGCGGCGGGCGCGCGGTTCTCCAGCCGCCCAGGATTCCAGGTTCACGACCAATTCAAAATCTTCCTCGGGAACTTTCCCCGTGAAATCGAGCCGCCCATAAACATAAGTTGAGTCGATGCCGGCATACACCGAGTCGAGTAAAAACTGTTTTCCGTGCATGGCTCCGGCGCGATGATCGGCCGTATACACCGCCGCGCCCATCCATTCGAAGTAGCGTACGTTGTCGCCCGAGATTCGCGGATGTATGTACGCCGTCTGCGGCACGAATGAGGGACGCACCTCCACTCCGGCAATCGGCTGCGCCAGATAATCCGGCGGAACCGCCCCCAGCGCCTGGTACACGTTCGACAGGTGCTTGCGATAGAGTTCATCGAAATCGCGATCGTTGGCCGAGTGATGCTCCGGCCCGTACCACCAGTTCCAGTCGCTGCCCTCCGCAATCAGAATTTCCTCAAACGCCAGCTTGCGTTGTTCCTCCGTGGCGCGTGCCGCGTTCTGCGTGTAAAACTCGCGCGCGTGATACAGATAATCCCAGGCCCGATTATCTTCTGGCGCCCCAATCCAGACATTAAAGTTGGCTCCGATCCATGACCCGGGCACCAATGATTTCAGTTGTCCGAAATCCTTATGCCGCGCAATTGCTTCGGAAATCGTTACGGCCTCCACGCCCGGCTCGCGCTGCAGCCCGTCGTAAAATCTCCGCAAGAATTCGCGCCCCGACTGCGGATAGTATTCCCACGCATTTTCGCCATCGAGAATGATCGACACCACGGCGTCGCGTCCTTTCGACTGGACGGGCTTGGCCGCTTCTTTGATGTTGCTGATCAAATGCCTGGCCGCCTCTGCTGGCGGCATGCCGGAGTACACAAATCCGATCAGATCGGAAATGGTGTGATCGCGAAATACCAGGTGCATCGCTGCTGACCCGCTCTCATAGCGATGGATGTTGTAGAGTTTTTCCGCCAGCGGTCCGGGTAAACGTCCACTGCCGTCGCGCGCAAAGAATACTCCCGTGCTCCGCCCCAGCACACCTTCGTCCGTGGCCATCCATTTGACGCCAACGCTATGCGCAATCGCCAGCGCTTCTTCCGAGACGCTGCCTTCCGACGGCCACACTCCCTGGGGACGCAGACCGAAAACTTTTTCGTGCAGATCGAGACCGCGGATCAGTTGTTCGCGCGCATCTTCCGGATGCCGAAACCGGTTCTGCGGCAGCGGCAATCCTGCCGACGAGACCGCACCCGCGCTCGTATCGCACACCAGCGGCAGGATTGGATGATAAAAGGGCGTGGCCGACAACTCGATGGAACCCTTCTTCGCCGCCTCGGCGTGCGCCGGAAGCACGCGACCCAGCAGTTCCCTCTCGCGCGCGATAACAAACTTCTGATCTTCCAGCGAAAAGCCATGGCCCTTTGCCACCAGCGCAGCAATTTCTTTTTCTTCCAGAAAAAATTCATCAAACCACGCAAGTTGTGACAACACCTGCAGGTCGGTGAAATCCTGGGTTTGAAAATAGCGGTCCGCGCGCTCGGGATGATCGCCATGCTGACGAAACCTTTCCCACAATTCGCGATATCTCGGATAGCGCCCAATCACATTTTGAGGATTGGCCTGAAACAAATACTGCAGTGCGAAACGACGCTCTTCCGGCGACAACTCCTTCGCCGGCCTGGCCGCCACGATTTGAAATGGATCCTGCGCCGTCCCATCGACATAGTCCTGAATCTGCACCATCAACGAGGGCACGAGATTGAAGTTCTGATGGACATTAGGGAACTCGTCCAGCAACTTCACCATCCCGTAGTAATCCTTTAGCGCGTGCAGACGCGTCCACGGCAGACGATACTCGCCCGTGACCAGATCCTTATAAAACGGCTGGTGCTGATGCCAGAGGAGAATGACGCGCAAGGCAGGCATGGCTGGGTTTTCAGTCTAGCATGGAGACTTTCTGGGCAAGTCCGACGGACTACTCCAGGCGATTTCTTGTTTCGATTCTCTCTAAATCGATCGCAAGGAGACGACGGGGTCTGCGGTGGCGGCCCGGATTGCCGGCAGCGCCGATGCCAGCACCGCCATGAACATCATGACCAGAACACTTCCCAGGTAAATGAGCGGATTGGTAGCGCTGACCTCGAACAAGAAGGAATTCACTATCCGCGACACCGCCAGCGAACCGAGCACGCCTAGACCGCACCCAAGCAGCGCCATCTTCGCGCCCGAAAGCAGAACGAGACGCGCGATTCCAGCGCGTTGCGCGCCGAGTGCCACGCGGATGGCAATTTCCTGAGTACGCAGCGAAACGGAGAAAGCCACCACCGCATAAATGCCAGTGAAGGCGAGTAGCATAGCGCCTACTCCAAAGGCTGTGATAAGGCCG
>QIAK01000053.1:10751-11246 GCA_003225515.1 Acidobacteriota bacterium
GCGGGCTGCTCCGCCGGCGTATACCACTGATCTTCACTAGGCTCATCGCGAGAACCCATTTTGATATCGGCAACCACACCAACCACGGTCGCCCAGGGCAGAGGATTTTTCGGATTGCCGGCATGCAGACGCTTACCCACGGCTCTCTGGCCCGGCCAGGAATGCGTCGCCATAGATTGATTGACGATGATGACCGGCAATGAGGTGGAGCGGTCCTGTTCCGTAAAGTAGCGCCCATCGAGCAGGGGGATACCCATGCTGCGGAAATAGTCGCCGGAGATGATGGTGTACACGGCGAATTTTATTTTCCAGTTTGCCGCGGGCTCATCCTCGAGGGTGAAGGCCGTTTCTCCGAAGCCGCCGGATGCAGGCACGGCGTTGGTGATACCGACAGAGAGAATGCCGGGCTTGCTCGAGAGCCGGTCGACGACCGCATGGTTGAATGATTCCGAGGAAGCCTGCGTCGAGTACTGCTGTAGCGGCAGGCGATAACCC
>QIAK01000576.1:0-360 GCA_003225515.1 Acidobacteriota bacterium
TTCATGAACGCGATTTTAAATGGAGCGACCGCAGCCGTACTTCTTCGTGCCAACTCAACCGGCACGACTGGAAGAGGCTATGGAAAACTCTGTCTGCAACAAAGGGCAACCAGGTTTTCTGAAGCCCGGATTGGTGGTGAACGCTTTACGCGGCTCTGAAGAGCCGCTCTTCCACACTGGCGCGGTCTCGGCGGTGCATCGCATTTACTGAAAGCTGACAGCCGAGAGCTGAGAGCTATCCCCCGATATGCACCATGGTCCGCGACGCCGGCACAAAATCCGCCTCGCCAATATGGTGCCGCTCTTCCTTCTTCGCGACCACGCCGCGGATGAACTCTTCCAGTTCTTCGTCTGACGCCC
>QIAK01000576.1:441-3329 GCA_003225515.1 Acidobacteriota bacterium
CAGAAGGGATGCGATACCGGCGCGATGATCCCGATCTCGCCAACTCCGTCTTCGAAGCGATAGCGGCGCGCAGTCTCGGAGTGAGCATGCGGGATTTCCACCAGCGGCCGGTACTCCGCCATACGCGCCAGAATTTCGTCGAGCGTGACCACCGTCGAGGGCGCCCAGGTGCGGCCTTCTTCGAGCGGCATGAACTCGATGAAGCGCACCGTCACGCCTTCTTCGCGTGCGAACATCCCAAACGGAATAATTTGATCTTCGTTGAAGCCACGCATCAGCACGCAGTTGACTTTCAACGGCCACAGTCCCGCCCGCCGCGCTGCACGAATTCCCGCCAGCACGTGATCGTATCCATTCGGCACGCGCGTAATGCGCGCGAATCGATCGGGATCGACCGCATCCATGGAAACCGTAACCCGCGTCAACCCCGCGTTCTTTAACGGCTGCGCCATCTCCGCCAGCATGTGTCCATTGGTAGTCAGCGCGATATCGAGCGGCTCGGCGTTCGGGGGAAAGGGCACGGCTTCAGCCGTGCCGTTAATTCCGTGATTGGAACTGGGCTTTAGCCCTTGTGAGCGCAACTTCGCCAGCTCGCGGACGAACTCGACGACTCCCTTGCGCAACAATGGCTCGCCGCCCGTCAACCGAACCTTGTTGATTCCCATCCCGACCAGCACCCGCGCCATGCGCAGATAATCTTCGAAAGGAAGGTCGCCATACAGCGCCCCTTCATTCCCCGTGCGGCAGTAGACACACTTGTAGTTGCAGCGGTCGGTGATGGAGATCCGCAGATCGGTGATGGAGCGGCCGTGTTGGTCTCGGAGGCGGATTGCGTTTCTCGTTTCTGGTTGCTCGTTTCTCGTTCAAACGCTCGCTTCCCAAATTCGAGAAACGAGCAACGAGAAACCTATTCGCAAGTTTGAGGGTTGGAAGAAAAACCGAGGCAGGAGCAGCGTGAACCGCCGCAACCGACATCGTTCCCTTTCCAATGGGTCGTCTTAGCGACCCGGGAGTTCTCCGCGCACTCTGCGGGTTTTCTCTGCGGTTAAAAGCTTTGACCGCAGAGTACGCAGAGAACAAACGCGATGATCCAGAGAAAATCCCAAGCCGCCGCAGCCTGGGTATGCCTGAAGGCCGGGGCGGTCGGAAACCTAACTTTCACATTATAGGACGCGCGGGGCTAGAAAGAGGATTCAAGGTTTTGGACCAGCCAGCACCTTCTCAATCGCCGACTCGGCCATGGGCGCCATAATCTTGAATCCCGCAGCGTTGGGATGCAGCCCGTCGTCGGCCAAATCCTTCTTCAGCATGCCCTTGTCATCAACCATGGCCGCGAAATAATCCAGGTAGACGCAGCCGCTGGTGGCCAATGCACAGTAACTTCTCAGCCAATTATTCAACATAAGAATTTTCTGGGGCGACCGCTGCGCAAAAAAATCCTTCGATTTCTCGGTGTAGTTGTGCACCGGCAGCACAGACGAATAGATCACTTTGATATGGTTCACGCGCGCCAGCTCCGCAAGGGACGAGTAGTCGGCCTCAATATCTCCGAGTTGCATGGGGCCGGTGTTCCCCGCAATGTCATTGGTTCCCGCGAGAATGATGACGACCTTGGGTTCCAGATTGATCACATCCTGCCGGAAACGCACCAGCATCTGCGGCGTAGTCTGCCCTCCGATTCCGCGATTAATGTAAGGCTTGCCCGGAAAATATTCGTCGAGCTTCCAGCTGTCGGTAATCGAATCGCCAAAGAATACGACGCGGCTCTCGCCTTTTGCCGGTTCCATGAGCGCGGCATTGGCGGCGCGGTAGCGCGCCAGCTGGCCAAAGTCGTCAGTGAACACGGCAATCCGCGAGGCGCGGTACTGATCGAGGCCGGCAAAACCGGTGCTGGGGATAGTGGGCGCAGCAGGCGGCGCTTGCTGTTGGCTGAAAACGAAAAGAGTGGACAACAATATCGCTGCGATTCCGATGATGGGGCGAAGTTCTCTTGCGCGCACATTACCTCCGAAGTCGTGCTTCAAAGAGTACCAGCGCATTGACTCATGTGCTAGCGGAAGCAAGCGCAGAGTACGCTCGCCTACATTTTCACCAGTTCGACGCGGCGATTCTTAGCGCGGCCATCTTCCGTCGTGTTGTCGGCCACAGGCTTCGATGAGCCCCAGCCCTTCGCTTTCAGGCGCGCCGCATTGATCCCGTGCGCTGTCAGCCAGGCCACAACCGCTTGCGCGCGTTTCTCCGAAAGCGACTGATTGGCCGCGGTCGCGCCGACATTATCGGTATGCCCTTCAACGCTCAGCTTTACATCCGCATTCTCGTTCAGCATTTTCGCGATCTCTCCCAGAACATTTTCCGAATCTGGCAGAATCGCGGCCTTCCCGGTTTCAAAACGAATCCCATAGACCGCAACGTGGCCTGACTTTTTGAGTTCGTCCGACAGGCTGGAAGCGTCGGCGGTCACCTCCTGCTCCATCGCCTTTTCCGTGACGATGGTCTGGTAATAGAACGCTCCCTTATTGTCGAGCATGTACCAGGTCTTGCCTTTGTGGGCTGTAATTGTGCCCGGAGAATCTTCGAAGTCGATTGTGAATCCGGCCTTTTTCAGCGCAGTTTCAAAATTACGAAACACCTGAATCTCGCTCATGCCTTCGCGCGTACCGTAGTCCCAATAGTGGTACTCGCCCTCGACGGTCTTTTCGTTGCCCTCTTTATCGATCGGCATTTTGGCCTGCTCGAATTCCTTGTTTTCGCAACTGTGAATCGCGCCGCCCGGCATGCGGCTGATGATTGGTGAATCTTTGCAGCCTTCTGCATCGGTTTCCTGGGCAAGCAGGTTGAAGGAGAAGAGCAGAATGGCGGACAGAAGCAGGAATTTGAATTTTGGTGTC
>QIAK01000577.1:0-1709 GCA_003225515.1 Acidobacteriota bacterium
GGAAGCCCGCATGCCGCGTAAAGAACAATCCCGCCTGGAATCTTTTGCTATCGGCGAGCGTGTGCGTGTGGTGATTGCCCGCGTCGAGAGAGCGTCAAAAGGGCCCGGCGTTGTTGTTTCGCGCGCCGCGCCGGAGTTGGTGCAGCACTTGTTCCAGACTGAGGTTCCGGAAATTTACGATGGAACGGTCGTCATCCGGGCGATTGCCCGCGAAGCCGGCGAGCGTACCAAAATCGCGGTCATGTCCAAGGACAAGGACGTCGATGCCGTGGGCGCTTGTGTAGGCATGAAAGGCATGCGTGTGCAGTCGATCATTCGCGAACTTCGCGGAGAGAAGATTGACATCATCGAGTATCACGAAGATGCGGTGACGTTCGCAGAAAAGGCGCTGCAGCCCGCCAAGGTCAGCCGAGTCACGGTCGTTGACAGCACCGACAAGCATCTCGAGGTTGTCGTCGATGACAGCCAGCTTTCTCTGGCCATCGGTAAGAAAGGGCAGAACGTCCGATTGGCCGCCAAGCTGCTTGGCTGGAAAATCGATATCAAGAGCGAGGAAGAGAAACGTCAGGAAGTCGAACTGCAAATGGCCGCGATGGCCCCGCAGGCGACCACTCCTCTGGAGAATGTCACGGGGCTGGGCGAAGGACTGGTTGAGAAGCTGAGCGCGGCGGGCGTCACTACCGTCGAGGCCCTCGCCGATATGACCCCGGAGCAGCTCGAAGCCATTGAAGGAATTGGGCCGAAGACGGTGGAAAAAATCAGCCTCGCGGTGAATAATTACTTTGAGAGCCTTGAGGCAGGCGGCACGGAAGGCGTTGCCGCTGAAGGGCTGACGGCCGGGACTGAAGCAGTGTCAGAGGAAGTTGCGCCGGAAGCTGCCGCGGAAGCAGGGCCCGGCGAAGTTGTCGCGGAAAATGAACAGACGACAGCGCCTGAGGCGACGGTGGAAGCCGAAGCCGCCCCAGATGGAAACGAGGAGCAAGAGCCAAAAGATGGCTCCGCTCCCGAAACAACTGAATAACAGGTATCGATGAAGTGGCTCGCGCGCAAATCTATAACATCGTGCGAGCGCAGGATGCTGACTCCGTGAGGCTGCGATGAAGACCTAAGCACAAAACGGAGTACAAGAAAGGTCGGATGAGCAAGGTTCGAATTAACGATCTCGCCAGGGAATTGGAAGTCAAAAGCAAAGCCATTCTCGACACGCTTCCACTCGTCGGGGTGACGGAGAAGAAGACCCATTCCAGTTCGCTCGAGGAGCATGAAGCGGAAAAGGTGCGGATCCATCTCCGCGGCTCGTCCGAATCGCAGACGTCCTCTGCTCGGTCCTCGCGCCCATTGCGCGGCGAAGAAGAAATTAAGACCAAGATCGATTTGTCGAATATCTCCCGGCCGGGAGATGTGCTGAAAGCCATCACCCAGAGGAAAGAAGCGGCCGCCACTCCAGTTCCGCCGAAGTCCACAGCACCTTCTGTAATCGCGAGAGCCGCCGTTGCGCCTCCGGCAGTCAAACCTACACCGCTTCCCGCAGCAGCTCCAACTCCAGCAGCGAAAGCTCCGGCTCCAGCGCCCGCTGCGCGACCCGAGGTGGTTGCTCCCGCCGCCGAAAAGCCCGCGGCTGTAGCTCCCCCGACAATTTCGACCGCGCCGACGGTTCCTGCACAGCCTCGTCCAGCGCCGCCGCAAGCCGCTGTGGTTGCGCCGCCTGC
>QIAK01000577.1:1881-2389 GCA_003225515.1 Acidobacteriota bacterium
GTGCCTGGTCAGCCAATTTTTCAACGCCCGCGGCCGCAAGTGCCCGGTGGAGGTCCGCCACGTCCATTGCGTCCTGGCGAGCGCCGTCCCATGCATCCCACGCGCACTGCTCCGGCAGGCGCTCGTCCGCTTGGAGTCGGACCGGGGCTTCCACCTCCAGGACCGGCCCGTCCTGGTGCTCGTCCCGGTGCGCCTGCGCGCAGGCCCGGACAACGCTATGTTCCACGCGGCGTAAAAGAAGGCCCGATGAAGGGCTACACGCCACCGCCGCGCATGGTGGTGTCGAATGAGCCGATGCCGATCACGCGCAATATCACGATCACGGAAGGCATCAGCGTGAAAGATCTCGCGGAGAAGCTCGACATCCGCGCGAAAGATCTAATTTCTCGTCTGCTCGGTCGCGGCGTTTTTGCGACCATCAACCAGACGCTCGACGCTGAATTGGCGAGTGAAATGGCCCGCTTCTTCGGAGCCGAAACCAACGTGATTACGTTCGAAGAGCAGGCTT
>QIAK01000577.1:2499-3786 GCA_003225515.1 Acidobacteriota bacterium
TTCGATTCGTGAAACCGCCGTCGCCGAAGGCGAAGCAGGCGGAATCACGCAACATATTGGCGCCTACAAAGTTCGCATTACCGACAAGGAATCTCCCGCGTTCGGGCGTGAGATCGTTTTCCTCGACACACCAGGTCACGAAGCGTTTACGCGCATGCGTTCCCGTGGCGCCAAAGCTACAGATATTGTTGTGCTCGTCGTCGCCGCAGACGACGGTGTCATGCCGCAAACCGTGGAAGCTATCGACCACGCTCACGCCGCGGAAGTGCCGATCATCGTTGCCGTCAACAAGATCGATAAACCCGATGCTTTGCCCGATCGCGTAAAGAAGCAACTCGCCGATCGTGGCCTGGTACCAGAAGAGTGGGGCGGCAAGACCGTTTTCGTTGATGTTTCGGCGAAGAAGAAAACCAATCTGAATTTGCTGATGGAAATGATCTGCCTGGTTGCAGATCTGGCCGAACTCAAAGCGACTCCCGAGCGCGCTGCTACAGGCGTTGTGCTGGAAGCGAAACTCGATCGCGGCCGCGGTCCTGTGGCGACATTGCTGGTGCAAAACGGCACGCTGGTTGCCGGCGACAATTTTGTGGTGGGCAACGTATACGGAAAAATCCGTGCCATGTTCGACGATCGCGGAAATGCGCTGGCGTCCGCGCCGCCATCAACACCGGTGGAAATTCTCGGTATGGAAGGGTTGCCGCAGGCCGGCGATCAGTTTGTTGTAGTCGCAGATCGCGATAAGGCGCGGGGCATTTCGGAATACCGTGAACAAAAAGCCCGTGAAGCCGCGCTGGCCAAGAGTTCACGCGTATCGCTCGAAGGACTCGCCGAACAGATCAAGACGGCCGGTACCAAGGAACTGAACATCATTCTGAAAGGCGACGTGCAGGGTTCGGTGGAAGTGCTCAGCGACCTGCTCTCGCGACTCTCGAATGATAAGGTCCGTCTGCGGCTACTGCGTTCAGGCGTGGGCGCCATCACCGAAACCGACATACTGCTGGCGTCGGCATCGAACGCCATCGTCATTGGCTTCAATGTTCGCCCGGAGCGCAAGGCGCAGGAACTCGCCGAGCAGGAAGAAGTCGATATCCGCCTGCACTCGATCATTTACGAATTGCAGGACGAGATCAAGCGCGCCATGACCGGCCTGCTCGAACCTACAATCAAAGAAACCTACCAGGGCCGCGCCGAGGTGCTTGAAGTTTTCCGCATTCCGAAAGTCGGCACTGTGGCTGGTTGCCGCGTCACCGATGGCCAGATCAAACGCGATTCCGAAGTCCGCCTGTT
>QIAK01000578.1:0-2650 GCA_003225515.1 Acidobacteriota bacterium
TCCATGTAGTCGATTTGTCAAGAGAAAGCACACGTCTCCCGAGGCGCGCTTTTGAGGAGCGCGCAAAAATGTTTATGCCAGAACCCGCAGCACGCATATGTGCCTCTCGGCAGTGATTCCTGCTTTCGCAGAACCGGAACCTCCCTTCGCCTTCCTCAATGCTTAAATGCCGCATTGGACGGATTCCGTCAAGGCTAATTACGAGCGCGCCTGTGGCGCGGCCTTGACGGAATTCGATCCAACGCAACCTCTCCTCACAAGAAGGCGAAGGGAACGGTGTTAGAGAGTCAAGAGCGGTGACACTGACGCATGGTCCTGAATATCTCTCGAGCAATGTACGTCTTTAGTAACCGCAAAGCGGCACGTTGACTCTTTCCGTTGCTTGTTAGCCTTTCTACCAGTCGCCTTGAACGGCCACCGTCGACTCGTAGACGCACAATTGCAATGACATGCAAGGCCCAGTTCAAACGACGATTTCCGCCAGGATTGATCTGCATGCGGGTGTTTTGCCCGCTCCCTCTCTCAAATAGCTGGCAAAGTGGTCCGCACTGGGAAAGCGCTGTGGATCGCCAGCTTCAGCTAATAGAGTGCCGGCCATAATAGCGCCGATGCCCGAGAGCTCCAAGAGGCGGGGCATAACGCGAGACACGATGGAGCGCAGCTTTCGTCGTAGCTCTTTGAGTTGGATAACAAGGATTCCGATCACCTGCTCACGAATCTCTCGGACAGGAGAATCATCTGCCAATTCCTTCAGGGCTCCACGATTCGATTTGAGCTGTTCCGATAATCGGCGTTGCGCTCGAGACAACTCCTGCAACTCACGTTGCGAATGCGAGCTCCGGAGAAGCGGCAGCCGCGGATTCGCCAACAACGCACGGGCAACATTGGTTGCATCGACAACATCGTTCTTCTTCCGCCCTCGTCGCGAACGGTATTGGCTCGTGAGGTTTGGGCATATGGAGTAGACTGTTTCTCCACGTTCAAGTAGTCCTTTCACAAACGTAGCGATGAAGTGATTTCCTGCTCCTTCGATCGCCCACCGGCGCAATGAGAACTGGGAGGCAAAGAGCTGAAGCTGAGCGAGACCTTCTGTTGTATTGAGCACCGTCAGGCTCTCCAACAGGGACCCATTCAGATCCAATGCAACAACGGTGTGAGTGCCGGGATGAGGATCCAGGCCGAGCGTGACCATGAGAATTCCTTTCTGTTGAAAGGAAGCGTGCACCAGCGACGCAAGTCTGCAAAAATCATGCTAGTCAGCACCCTGGTATCCGGCGATCGCGGGTGCACACGTCCTGTGTGGCGGGTCGTGCAAATCCGGTTTCAAGGCCACTTCGGGCAAACATCCAAGTGGGCAACAACCCGCCACACACCTCTTTATACAGACATCCGTTTGCTGCCTCGAGCCTTGTCGGCCGTCGCAGATGATTGAGTTCGTGTTCGCTGCCAGTCCCGAAACAATTCGGAGGGAGCCTCAGGACTTCTATGTCCATCGCTCAGTCGGCAACCTGCAGGACCTGGCAGCCTGCGCGCTGTGTAATCCTGTGTTTTCTCGCAGGCGGCGGTTTTATGCCACCGTGGTACCGAAGTCTTCTACGGGTACAAAACGGCCGGTCGCCACGGTCTACCGCGAGCAGATAGGTCACCATCTTTCGGGCCACCGCAATGGTTGCGCGATTCGCATTTCCTTTCTGCTTGGCCTTCTCGTACACCAACGCGAGCTCGTGGCTTTGTTTCGGTGCCAGCTTGGCGGCTTCCACGAGAACACGCTGGATGTGCTTATTGCGCTGTTTGGAGAGCGATGTTCGCAACACTTTATCCGCTGAGCTCTTTTCATCGCCGCACAATCCGCAATAGCTGATCGCTTGCTTCACCGAGTGGAAGCGGGATACATCACCGATTTCGAGCGCCCAGGTGAGCGCGGTGATCGGTCCTACGCCGGGAACAGTCCTGAGGTTCTTTAGCCGCTGAGCCAATAACGGATCTCGTTCGAGAGAGCTGACTAAAGCGTAATCGGTTTTCTGTAATCGTTCGATTGATTCACGGCTGAGTTTCAGTAGCGGTCGGATACTCTCATCCACTTCTTTATTGGTTGCGAGCAACTCACGAAAGTACTTCACCTTGTGCAGCCGCTGCTTGTTATGGCTCACGCCAGTCTCCAGAAGCAAACCGGAAACCCGATTCTTCATTTGCACCATCTGCCGTACTAGCAGGTGACGATAACGCAAAGTACGGCGCCGATCCCGGATCGCTGTCGAAACCATATGGCATTCAGGAAGAAAGTCACAACGCAGGCAGTCCGCGATCTTGCCGGCATCGATTCGATCGTTCTTCTTCTTGGCCGCTGCGATCGCGCGCAGCATCACAGGATGCGCCACCTTCACCTGTGCGGCTTGCGGAAGCAGATGATCGTAGACCCAGCCCGTGAATATGCTTGCTTCCATTGCCACCGTCCAGGGCTTCGGAAGCGTCTTCATCCAGCTATCCAGTTCCGTACGAGTCGCCGGAATCCTCCCTTCCCGCTGAACTTGACCGCTTACATCTTTCACGCAGTAGCTGATCGTCTTCTTGTGAACGTCGAGCCCAATGTAATACATATTTGTTGAGGAGCCTCCATGGTTGTTCTCTGAATCAACGTCCCCGTTGAGTT
>QIAK01000578.1:2727-3244 GCA_003225515.1 Acidobacteriota bacterium
GACGGTTGGCCGACGACCGCTCAATAGCGGTCTGTATGCTGGAATGCGCCCTTTATCTCAGACGGTCGAACCCGTATTGGCCCTGGCTTACGTGCGGGCTGGCACGCCGCCGAACAGCGGCCCAAGCCCTTCAGCCATGGTGGGGTGTGTGAAGACCGCATCGCGCAGCACCGTATAAGGCAGTTTCCCCATCATCGCAGTCTGTGCGACCGCAAGAACCTCGCCCGCGTGTGGGCCTACGGCCGTGAATCCGAGGATTTCGTCGCTATCGTGGCTGACGAGTGCCTTCATAAACCCGCGTGTTTCGGATAGTGTCCGAGCGCGAAGGACCGCCTGCATACGTAGCTTCGCCACGCGGTATGGGCGGCCGGCGGCGACGGCTTCGTTTTCGTTCAGTCCGACTCGCGCGATTTCCGGGTCAGTGAAAAGGCAGAACGGCACCAGGCGATCGCGCGTGCTTCGAGAGCCCCCGTGGAGGTTAGTGTATACAATGCGGGAGTCGTCCTCAGAGATGTGC
>QIAK01000054.1 GCA_003225515.1 Acidobacteriota bacterium
CTCTGGTCGTGAATCCCAGCAATTTCATTCTGCTCGGAAAAGAGCGCTGATGCCCGAACCCGCACGTCCTGAGCCCAGCCGGCCGTTTCGCTGGCTGGTACTGATCTTTGCCAGCCTGACGATGTTCGGTAATTACTACGTCTATGACTGCATCGCGCCGATTGCAGATTTGCTCACTAAGCAACTCGGCTTCTCCGACTCCAACATTGGGCTGCTCCAGGCGATCTATAGCATTCCCAATGTTTTCATGGTGCTGATCGGCGGGTATATCGTCGACCGGATCGGCACTCGCAAGGCAATCTTCATTTTCGGAACGCTTTGTTTTTTCGGTGCAGTAGTTACGACTCTCTCACCGGTGCTTGGGGTGATGGCGGCCGGGAGGCTGATCTTCGGCCTCGGAGCAGAATCGCTGATCGTCGCTGTCACTACCGCGGTCGCCAAATGGTTTCGCGGCAAGGAACTGAGCTTCGCATTCGGCATCAATCTGATGATCTCGCGGGCGGGAACCCTGCTCGCTCAACAATCGCCCTCATGGGCCGGCTTTGCCTACAACTATTGGCGTAATCCGCTATTGATTTCGATTGGTTTCGGAGCGCTATGCATAGTAGGAGCCATAGTCTATTGGGCGCTCGAGGTCTATGCGGAAAAGAGGTACCAGGTTGGCCCGGCAGGTGCGACTGACAAGGTCGTTTTTAAAGACATCAAGGATTTTGGACTTTCTTACTGGTACATCGTTGCCCTGTGCGTCACGTTCTATTCAGCCATCTTTCCTTTCGAAACCTTCGCCTACAAGTTCTTCATGGATGCGCATCACGTCACCCGCGAGGCCGGCGGCGACTTGGTCGGAATGCTCACGCTATTCACTATGTTCGGGACGCCAATCTTTGGCCTGTTCGTCGACCGATTAGGAAAGCGCGCCCTTCTGATGATGTTGGGATCGCTGCTGCTGATTCCGGTTTACCTGATGATGGCGTACATACGATCGGCTAATTACATTACGGTCTACCTGCCATCCTCGGCGGACGGACACTTGTCGCTTGTAGCGCATCACCTGCCTCCGATTCTGCTGCTTACCATGGCCATGATGGGCGTAGCTTTTTCGCTGATTCCGGCGGTGATGTGGCCTTCGGTGGCATATCTGGTCGACCAGTCGAAGCTCGGTACAGCCTACGGCCTTATGACCATGATCCAGAACATCGGGCTGGCGGGTTTCAATCTGATGGTCGGCTGGGCCAATGACTACAGCAATGCCGGGCCTGAGCACACCAGCGGTTACAACCTGGGCATGTGGATTTTTTCTATCCTGGGATTTCTGGGATTAACCTTCGCATTCTTGCTACGCCAGCGGGAGCTGGGGCCGCGCGGACACGGTCTGGAAACGATCACCAGCAAGAAATAAAAAACTTTCTGGCATGATTTAATCGTGCGGATTACCAAATTACGAAGATTGCGACTCTAAATTTGGAATCGGGTTTACAGCTTCGATGGCAGTACCGTTCAACCCTGAGCAGGCAAAGGATTTCGGGAGCAAGCGCATGCAGTGGCGGAATCCCAAGTTCGGTAGAAACACTCTAATATTTTGAATACAGCCATTACCTTAGTTCCACAGCAACAGTCCGCAAGCCATACAACGCAAAGATAGTTAGCCGCATCTCACGGGGTGCGGCCGGAAAAGGCAACTTGACCGACCGGGAATCAAAAGAAGTACAGCGACAGGGCACGGACTCGAATGAAGCCGAGCTCATCGAGCGAGCCAAACAAGGGGACGCCCAAGCGTTCCAGGCTCTATACGATAAGCACAAGCGGCGAGTATATTCGCTGTGTCTGCGCATGACGTCGAATACGGCCGAAGCCGAAGATTTGACCCAGGAAGCGTTCCTGCAGCTTTACCGCAAGATTGGAACGTTTCGCGGCGAATCGGCGTTCTCGACCTGGCTGCACCGGCTTTCCGTAAACGTAGTGCTGATGCAGTTGCGCAAGAAGAGTCTTCCGGTGGTTTCGCTCGAAGAATCCACGCAGGGAGGCGAAGAAGATACGCCGAAGAAAGATTTCGGGGCAGAAGATTTGGCGTTAGCCGGATCGATTGACCGGCTGCAGTTACAACGAGCAGTCGACGATCTCCCTCCTGGCTACCGCACAATTTTTGTACTTCACGACGTGGAAGGTTACGAACATAATGAGATCGCGAGCATCGTCGGGTGCTCCATCGGCAACAGCAAGTCGCAGCTCCACAAAGCACGCATGAAGCTGCGGGACCTGCTCAAGAGGAGCCGAGCCGAAAAGGCCGGAAATTCCTGAGCGGGAGCACGAGAAGAAAAATTTAAGTGATCTGGCGCAGACCGGACACTGCAGTAACTTTGGCAAAGGCGTAACACTGCAAGTCCATTTGAATTGGCCTTACACTGGTGCAGCACGGGGCGATTCAATCAAGGCTTGGGGAGAGCGGTATGAATTGCGTTGAGTTGCAAGCAAGTCTGGCGGAGATAGATGATGCTGGACGGCCCGATCAGCGGGCCCATCTGAAAACTTGCCCGGTTTGTTCCAGTCTGGTTGCGGAGTTGAGATTGATCGCTTCGGAAGCGGTCGATCTGCGCGCGGCCCATGAGCCCAGCCCCCGCGTTTGGAATTCCATTGAAATCACATTGCGGCAGGAGGGCCTGATCCGGCCCCAGCGCGCGAGCCGTTCCCTTCTGCCGTCATTCAGCAGCCGCTGGGCGTGGGCGCGCTGGATGGTGCCTGCCGCCGCTACTCTGCTGATCCTGGTTGGCATTTATGTTCGGCAGCATACCCCCAATCAGCAGGAACTGGCGATCCAGACGCCGCCACCCTCGCCTGCTGTTTCCGATGCGTCGATCGCGGGATTGAACGATGACGATCTGTTGCAGGAAGTAGCTCAACTCTCTCCTGAGATGAAGGCACAATATGCCGACAATCTCCGTCACGTGAACGAGTACATTCAGGATGCAAAGAGCGTGGTCGCGGAAAATCCGAACGATGACGAAGCTCGTCGTTCGCTGATGGAGGCCTATCAGGAAAAGGCCATGCTTTTCGATATGGCTTTGGACCGGTCTCTGCCGTAACATCGATGATTTCCGGGCCGCTGCGCGGACCGAATTGGGGCATTCGAGGGAACATATGAGCGGGCGCACAATCCAACTTGTAGCTATCGGCGCGATGCTGGCCGGGTCTGTTTTCGCCGAGACACACAAGGATTATCACTTCAATGTCGGTCCTAAGGCGGGAGTCTCCATCGCCAACCCTTACGGCTCAATCTCGGTGAAACCTTCGGCGGGAAACTTCGTCACTGTCAACGCTGTGCTCGCATCCGATAAAGTCGAAGTCGACAGCAATGTGGTCGGTAATCGCGTGGAGATTCAGTCCCACTTGTTACCGGGTGCCGACGCAAAATCGGGACGCGTGGATTATGAAGTCCTCGTCCCCGCTGATGCAAGCATTACGCTGCACTCCAGCACGGGCCCGCTGCGCGCCGAGAAACTTCACGGCGACGTGACCCTGGAGGGCGCCGCTGCAACCGTCGAGATCCGCGACATCAGTGGCGGACACGTGCACGTGAAAACCCTGAACGGCCCTGTCACGCTTACGAGTGTGCAGGATGGTCACGTAGAAATCGATTCGTTAAGCGGTGAAGTGACCCTCAACGGTGTCACCGGCCCTCTCGTGCAAGTGATTTCGACGAGCGGCAGCATCAACTATGTTGGCGACTTTGGCGATCGCGGCGAATACCGCCTTACCAGCCATAGCGGCAATATAGAAGCTATCGTCCCTGAGTCTACTTCCGCCGACGTGAGTGCGCGTTCCGTGCGCGGCGAAGTTCACGATGACATTCCTCTGCAACCCAAAACGCACACCTGGTTCGTCGTAAAAGAGGGAAGTGCCTTTTGGGGTACCATGGGCCGAGCTGCCGTCTCATCGACGGTGGTACTGCGCAGCTTCAGTGGTAAAATCCACCTCAGAAAACGCACCGCAAAATAACTAGCTTCTAGCTTCTAGCTGCTGGCTTCTAGCCAAACAACTGGGTGGCCGGGAGCGTGCAGCTACCTTTTGAAGAAGCGTTCTGGCCAGTCCGTTCCCGCTCGGAAGCGCACTCGTGTGCCGCGAAATAAGCTGTCCACGGTTGCGGAAGGGGTTGCGGGCAACTCGGTTTTCCTGGTCGGATTCATGGGAGCCGGGAAAAGCAGCGTGGGCCGCGCCCTCGGGCAGCGACTGAATTGGGTCTTTGAAGATCTGGACGACCGTATCGAGGCTCGTGAAGGGCGTACCGTAGCGGAAATCTTTCGCGATTCGGGAGAATCCGAGTTCCGGCGCGTCGAACATGCAGCCCTGGAACATGCACTCGGCGAATTGCGCGGCGGAGCCGCTAAAGTCATAGCCTTGGGGGGAGGCGCATTCGTACAGAATGAAAATGCGGCCTTGCTGAAGGCGTGCGGCGTTCCCATAGTTTTTCTGGAAGCTCCGGTGGAGGAATTGTGGCAACGCTGTTGCACGCAGGCTAGTGAATCGGGAGCGGAACGTCCATTGCTCAGTAGCCTGGAACAATTTCGAAGCTGCACGAGGAGCGCCGTGAAGGCTACCTGCAGGCGTCTCTGACGATTCAGACGGGAAGCCGCTCAGTGGAAAGCGTCGTCACTGAAATAATGGAGACGCTGGGCCTGAAGGAAATCGCGCTACGTACGGAACAAGGAGAAGTCGAGTGAAGTTTGATACACAAGTAAAGCGCGCCCTGGCCTTGATCGTCGCCTTGAACTTGGCCTTTTCTTTTACGGCTTTCGCGGGCGCAAGCGCGGCCGACAAAGACAAAAAAGATAAGGCGAAACCCGTTACTTCGCAGACGGTCGACTCCGGTTCGTTCGGAATCGTCATCAGAGGCCAGCGCGTCGCCACTGAGACTTTCAACATCGAACTGCAAAACGGCAACAGCATCATAAAGTCACAGCTCAAGGAAGCGTCTGGAGCTGACTCCGGCAGCCAGAAATCGGACCTGGAACTCTCTTCCAGCGGGGAGTTGCTGCGCTATGAATGGAGCCAGACCTCCGGCGGTTCCCTCTCCGTGTTTCCCGATAACGATTTCCTGAAGGAAAGAATCACCAGCACCGCAGGAGCGAAACCCGCGGAGCAGGCGTTCCTCTTGCCGGGCAGTTCGCCCATTCTCGACAATAACTTTTTTGTGCATCGCGAAGTGCTGGCCTGGAAATACCTGAACGGGGTTTGCCAGGTCTCGGGCGGCGACACCAAATGCAAGCAAGAAGCTGCCGACTTTGGCGCGCTGGTTCCCCAGGACCGCACCTCGATGAGCGTTCGCATGGAATTGGTGGGCAAAGAGAAAATTACGATCAAGGGTGTGGAGCGCGAACTCATGCGCCTGAACCTGAGCGCCGAGAGCTTTCAATGGGCCCTGTGGGTGGACGATCACGATCATTTCAAGCTGATGCGGGTTTCGATTCCTGCCGATAACACCGTAGTGGACCGGGACTAGCTGTGCCTGCCCGGCGGCAGAATCGAGATCGCCCTGGAAAATTTATTGCTGCTGACTGACTCACGTACGGCGCGGGCTCTGATAACGGTGCTGTTGTTCGCGCTGGGCCTGGGATTTCTTTACGTGGCCCGCGCCACCCTGATCGCATTTCTGTTCGCCATCTTCTTCGCTTACCTGATGAGCCCGTTGGTGAGCCGCCTGGAAACCTTGCTGCACGGCCGCGAACGGGCGATCGCTGTCATTTACAGTTTGCTGCTCGTACTGGTGGTGGTTTTCTTCGTCGTCGTAGGGCCGAAGGTTACCCGCGAGGGCGCACGCCTCGGCGAGGCTCTTCCCACTCTTCTGTCAAAGTTGAGCTCTCGAGAAATCGCAAAACAAATCGGCGCAGACCATGGATGGAGTCAAAAGAGCACCGAACTGGTGCAGTCATTTCTGGTCGGTCACAGCGAGGAGATCACTCAGGTCGCGCAGCGTGTGGGACTGCGGGTCGCCGACGTTGCCAAGCAAGCGTGGCTGTTCTTCGTGGTACCGCTATTGTCCATTTTCTTCCTTAAAGACGGGCGCTCCTTCAGCGACTTCCTACTGTCGACGGTCCAGTCGCGGCCGCAACGCGAGTTTCTCGAGAACGTGCTCAACGACTTGAACAGGATGCTGGCCCACTTTATCCGCGCACAACTCACTTTGGCCGCGCTAACCCTGATCATGTATTCCCTGTTCCTCGGCGTGATAGGCGTTCCCTACGCGCTGGTTCTCGGTACAGTTGGCGGAGTACTCGAATTTATTCCCGTGGTCGGGCCCATGGCGGGCGCACTCGCCATCGTGACCGTGGCTCTGCTGATGAGCTACAAGCACTGGCTCATAC
>QIAK01000579.1:0-477 GCA_003225515.1 Acidobacteriota bacterium
CGCCACTCGCGGGCACATTCAGAAAGCTGGCTACGGAGATTATTTTATTCATCGCACCGGACATTCCATTGGGACCGACGTCCATTCCAATGGGGCGAACATGGACGATCTGGAGATTCACGACGAGCGGCAGATTTTGCCGAACTCCTGCTTTTCCATTGAGCCCGGAATCTACCTGCCCGAGTTCGGCGTGCGCAGCGAAGTGAACGTGCTGGTGCGCGCCAAGTCTGCCGAAGTGACGGGAAAAATCCAGCGCGAGATTGTGACCATCTGAATGGCTAATTCGACGACAGACAAGAGATCTGCGCAGACAGAAACCGTGAGCATGATGTCGGTGGTCGCGCCGGCGGTAGGCTGGTTCATTCCAGGCGCGGGGCACATGATCCAGAAGCGGTGGACGCGTGGCTTGCTGCTCTTCGTGTCGATTGCGACCTTATTTTTGCTCGGCCTCGCCATGCAGGGCCGCATCTATCGGGC
>QIAK01000579.1:594-2479 GCA_003225515.1 Acidobacteriota bacterium
CGTCGCGGGACTGCTGAATTTTATTGCTGTCGCTGACGCATATCACATTGCGATTGGGAAAAAGCAATGACCCAGCGTTCAGCTGTCAGCGATCAGCTATCAGTTAAGACCCCCACTCGGAGACTGGCGCAGTGACAATCACTCTCAATCACTTCAGTGCGGCGGCGGTGTTTGCGCTGTTCGCCTCCATCGTATTCGGTATTACACACCGTGAGACCACTCGCGACATGGTGCGCTATGGGCTGTATTGCTTTGTGATGTTTCTAGGCGGCGTGCTGGTGGCCGGCTGGGCGATGTGGGTGTTGCGAAGGTAGTTCCCCGCTCTTGGCTCTTGGCTTGAGTTGCTAGATCACCAGAGTCGTCAAAGATATATAAAATTCCGCTCTCACCTACGACAAAGCTAAGGCCAAGAGCCAATTGCTAAAGCTGTTTTATCCCTCCCAAACGAAGGCATCAAACACTCGCTTCGATTCGAAATTCAGGCGGCGGTACAAGGCCACGGCGCGGGCGTTTGCTTCCGTAACCGTCAGTGAAAGCAGAGAGAAGTTTCTCTTCCGCAGACTGCCTTCCGTAGCGGCGAGCAAGGACTCCCCAATCCCTCGCGAACGATACTCCGGCAGCAGGCACACCTGTGTAACGTGGCCAACATCTTTTCGGACGCGCGAACACAGAATCAATCCGATCAGACTTTTTGCTTTTCGATCGAGGGCGACGAAAGAGGATTCGGCGTCGAACACTCCACATCCCGGAAATCGCACGATGTTATTCAGGAAGCGCAGCGATCCGCTAAGGGTGTGATACTGGTCGTTGATCTGCGCATCGACGTGGCCGCGATAGGCGGCGGTAATCACGGCGGCGGAAGGTTGATAGTCGGATTCGGCCCAGGGGCGAATTTCAACGTCGGGATGAGTGGCAACTTTCTCGGATGAAGTCTTTCCGAGCGAGAGCGTCATGAACAGACGCGGGTGGCGCTGGAATGCGGTATCGAGGAATGGACGCGAAACTATGTTGGCATCATGAGCCAGAAGTTGAGCCTCGACGCGGTGAATCCCCGGCGACTGCTGCAAGGTTTCTATCACATGGGTCAGCAACCGCAGTTCGACCTGGTGGGCATCAGGCAAGCGGTTGCCATTAACCACGAACAGGTCGCCAATCACTCCCTTGCTGCCCTCATAGACAAAAAACGAGTAGCCAAACACGCGGCCGCGGTCGACGGCAGCATAACCGGGGAGGATCTTCGCGTCGACGTAACGGAGAATCATTTCCGCAGAGCCGGAGTAATCCCACGAGAGCAGGCGCGACCAGACCAGCGTCTCGTCTTCCAGAAGCGGGCGCAGATCAACGGAAGAAAAGTGCCTGAGGTCGAGAATCTCCAAAAGAGCTCCGGAAACGGCATACGCCGGACTTCTGCTGAAATCACGGCGGCAAATCTCACGTCAAAATTTCGAGTGTAGTTGGTTCGCCGGGCAGAGGCAAACGAAGCGAACACCGGTGGGCAACAGGCCGCAGTTCCAGAAAAATCACATCCAAGTTAGCGCGCTGCACTCACAGCTGAGACCCAATAATAATCAACATCCTGCGGGCCGTTGTGGCCCAGCGCCAGCACACGCCGTCCTGCCGTCTTCGTGGCAACATTTTCCTTCCACGTCGCGGGTACGACGAGCAAATGTTCCTCGGCAGGGATATTTCCTGATTCGTAGCGGGCGATCACTTGATTGCGATAGAAAGCCAGACCGTACTCCAACTCGCGGCGAACTCCGTAAACCGCAACGGGTAGCGCGTGCGTCTCGACGCTCGCCAGTTCAATCGCGAGTGGCCGCGCCGATAGAGTTCGGTCGAGCGAGGCAGATCCAAGTTTCAAGACCGCCGCCACTGACAAGACTAC
>QIAK01000580.1:0-2124 GCA_003225515.1 Acidobacteriota bacterium
ATTCGGCCGCCGGATTGTTGCCGCGCTCCAGCCCGGCTGCCAGTTCGTTGCTGATGGCTGCGTTGACGGCCCCCACGCTGCGGAGTTGTGAGTTGAGTTCCGAGATCACCACGAAACTGGCGAACTGTCCGGCAAACAGAAAAAGCGAGAAGAATGCCATGGTCGCCAGCAACACCACCGGAATCACGCCGATGAAAACGTAGGTGACGATCAGCCGATTGCGCAGCCGCCACAGGATTCTTTGCTTCACCCAACGGAAAGCGAGAACGGAAAACAGGACCACTGCCACGACGATAAGAAAGTCCACCCACCCGACCAGATATGTTCCCCAGGAAGGCGCAAATAGTCCCAGCAATTTCTGCAATATGAACAGAAGTCCGGCCATGCCCGTGAGATAGCAGGCCAGGCGCGCCATGCGGCCCTGGGGCCACAATTCTGCCTTGATCAACCGGCCGCGCAATTCTGGATAGGACCACTGCATGGTTCGTTGGACAGTCCGCAGAAAACAGGATTATACGGTGATACAGCGTCGATCTCACCAGCGGTTCGGGCTTGAGCGCAGATGCTCGCGAAGCCGATTGCCAGTCAGATTTCAGGATAGAGTTCGAAGAACGCTTCCAGGCTTGTGCGCAACTGCTTTTCGATATTTTCCTTGCTGCCCTCGAGCACATGCATGGTGACGTGGGCTTCCCGGCCGTTCGTGAGTTTCACGGGAGCCTGCCCGACCTCTGCCACATCCTCCGACGGCAACAGCCTCATGCCATAAACCAACGTTAAGTTCGCCATAGACTAATTCTACGACGTTCCCGCAGAACCCCGCGACCGGCATCGTTTAAGGCTTATGATTCCGGGCCTTCTCATTTAGAATTCCGCAGTGCCCAGAATTCTATTTTCCATTCTCTGGATTGGTCTTCTATTTCTGTGGGATGCGCGCCCGGTGTTGGCTCAGGAATCCCCGGCAAGCCCGTCGACCACTCAGCCGCAGGTGAAGGTGAACATGCTGAATGTGTGTTCCCCTACAGCGGAGGAGCAGAAGGAAATTGCCGCTGCGCTGGCCCGCGTTCCGAAGCAGCCCTTGTTCGGCTCCGATTTCGAGGTGACCCGCGGGCGCTCGACGTTGACCGATATGCCCAGCTTTCTGCAGGCCGGGCAAGGCAGCCACGTTGCAGGAGAACCTTCCGTGGCGAGTTATGTCCGCATTCGCCGCGAGTTCTCGGTGCAAGCTCTTTTTTCCAGCGTGCAATATTCCTTCAGCAATGACGGACAAAATATGGTGGAGACGCTGGTGCTGCACGTGCGCGATCCGAAGGATCTGATTCAGGTCTCGCTGGAAGACAGTGCCTCAGCGGTGGCCAGCTCTGAAGCCATGCTGGGATCAAATACTCCCGCCACCCGCGTCCGCCTAGAACGCTTTGGCAAATCATCGGTTGCGCTGGCCCGGTGCTTGGCTGCTGAAGCAGGTCCGGCGCCCGACCAGAGCGCTTACGAGCCGCTGTTCCGCAGCGCATCTGAAGTGATGGCGAATTATCGTGGGCTGTTGAGCGTTAAAACCACAGTGCCCGAGGAACTGGCGAAAATCAGCGGAATCTCGAAGGCAAAACCTTCGCCAATGAACAAAATGAAGCCGCATGTGGCGGCGCGAGAGAAACCGTGAACCACTAATGACACGAAGGTTCACGAAGGAAACGATATCGATAAGTTCCTTCGTGAAACTTCGTGTCCTTCGTGGTTGAGGCCGTGCGCCTGTGCATCAAAATCTGAAATTAGCCATCTAATCTGCAGCTAGACAATCATCCATGAGCGAAATTCGAGATGTAGTCATCATCGGGTCCGGATGCTCCGGACACACCGCCGCACTCTACACGGCGCGCGCCAACCTGAAACCGCTGGTTATTGAAGGTCACGAGCCCGGCGGGCAACTCTCGATGACGACGCTGGTCGAGAACTTTCCTGGATTTCCTGAGGGCATTCTGGGTCCGGAACTGGTCGAGAACATGCGGAAGCAAGCCGAGCGTTTCGGAGCCGAATACCGCATGGCGCACCTCACCAGCGCCGATTTGAGCCAGCGTCCGTTCGTGCTGCATTTGGGGGTTCATCAAGTTCATGCGCAAACTTTGATTATTG
>QIAK01000580.1:2145-2956 GCA_003225515.1 Acidobacteriota bacterium
TCGTCCTGCGCAACCTGCGATGGTTTCTTTTTCTCGGGGAAAGAAATCGTCGTCATCGGTGGCGGAGATTCTGCCATGGAGGAAGCACTCTTTCTAACTCGCTTCGCGACCAAGGTGACGGTGATTCATCGCAGCGCAACTTTTCGCGCATCGAAGATCATGCTCGAAAGGGCGCAGCGTCATGAAAAGATTAAATTCCTGCTGCACACGGTGGTCGAAGATGTGTATGACATTCACCACAAGGAAGTCACCGGCTTGAAATTGCGCGATGTCCAAACCGGCCGAGTTTACGATTTTCCGACCAGCGCGCTATTTCTCGGAATTGGGCATGAGCCCAATGCCAAAATGTTTACCGGCCAGCTTGACATGGATGCCGACGGCTATTTAAAGACCCACAACTACGTCTTCACGCGCGTGCATGGAGTCTACGCGTGCGGTGACGTGCAGGACCGGCGATACCGGCAGGCGATTACCGCCGCCGGGACTGGCTGCATGGCCGCAATCGAAGTGGAGAAGTTTTTGGAAGAGCAGGGTAAGTAACGGTCATGGTGTTAATGAAAACATTAATACTTTCGTTGCCTGCGTGCCCTGGAGAACTTTCTCTACAATTNNNNCCTCCCGAAACTACCTTGCCGACTCCTGCTCCGCAAGAGTCACGCTCCGCGCCGTTCTAACACGGATAGCCTGAGATTGGCTCAGGCACTTTCACGGAGGTTCGTTCATGCGCGCTCGCTTCGTCTGTTTTCTGCTGATGTGTGGCAGTGTCTACGCACAGCAGTCTTCCCAACCATCGATCACGATTTACAACCAG
>QIAK01000581.1:0-2123 GCA_003225515.1 Acidobacteriota bacterium
CGTTATTAGAGTAACCAATCAGGGTAAGAATTGCGGCAATGACCGTAAGAGAGATATCGGTTTTGGTGAGGGAAAAGGCGCCTACGGTGATCAGGGTATCGTGAAATACGGTAATTACCGCAGCGACGCCGTAGATCCACTCGAACCGGAACCCCAGGTATATGAGCATTCCAAGCAGAGAGTAGAGCGTCGCCAGTTCGGCCTGGTGAGTCAATTGAGCGCCCACCTGAGGTCCAACAATTGCGACGTTTCGAACCGCGAAATCAGATAGGAAGAAGCCATCGGACAAAGAGCCGAGAACGACTGGATCGGCGCCCGACGCCTTCAACTGGTCCATCGAACTCAGTACGCCGCCAAGGCTGTTGCGGTAATTAATGATCGCCTGCGCTTGCTCGTTGTACTTCTTTTCATCGCCGCCGAGACGCAACGGGTCTTTGTCCTGCAAGTAGTTTTTGACGGTCAAAAGACTTGCATTATTTAAGTCCTGCTTGCCCGCGGGAACGTTCGTCTGAAGCGCATTGATGATCTGGTTTCTGCCCTGGTCGAGGGCTTGTTCATTCGTTTCTTTCTGGGCGATATCAATCAATACTTCGTTATTGCTGCTTTTGCCGTAGGTCTGAATCTTGGGGTCCTTGAGGCTCGCGCGATCCATTGCCGCGCGCACCGCTCCGAGATCGGGTGTGTGCGAAAATTTCACGTAGACCAGGGTGCCGCCACGAAACTCCACGCCCCACGGAATCCCATGCCAGAACAGCATGGAGAGCAGGCCCGCCACGCTGAAAATCAGGGAGAACGCGATGAAATACCACTTCTTGCCTAAGAAATCGATGTTGACGCTGCGAAAGAACTCCACGAGTTTGTTGCCCCTTCTCGAAATTGAGTGATTGGGCGATTGTGTGATTGAGCGATTGGGACTCTACGTCCAGGAGATTACTCAATCACCCAATGGCCCGATCACTCAATCGATCAATTCCTAAATGCTCAGCGCTTCGCCGCGTTGCTTGCGGCCGAGAATCCAGTCAAAAATTGCGCGCGAAACAAACACCGCGGTAAACAGGTTTGCCAGCAGACCAAATGTCAGGGTAGTGGCGAATCCGCGAACCGGGCCGGTCCCGAAAATAAACAGAATTGCCGCCGACAGAATTGTGGTCACGTGCGTATCGACGATGGTAATCCAGGCATGGCTGAAGCCCTGGTCCACCGCCGATGCAGGCGTCTTGCCGTTGCGCAGCTCTTCACGAATTCGCTCAAAGATCAGAACGTTCGAGTCCACGCCCATACCGACTGTAAGGATCACGCCCGCGATTCCGGGCAGCGTCAGCACCGCTTCGAAGTAGCCCATGAATCCCAGCAGGATGATCAGGTTCAGAATCAGGGCGATGTCGGCGTTGATGCCCGCGCCGCGATAGTAGATCAGCATGAAGATCAGGACGGCCACCATCCCGACAACCGCCGCGCGCACCCCGGCGCGAATGGAATCAGCGCCCAAAGAAGCCCCGACAACCTCTTCGTTCAGGTATGTGATCCCAGCCGGCAGCGCGCCCGAACGAAGGATCATGGCGAGATCTTTGGACTGCTGATCGCTCATGCGCCCGCCGCTGATTTCGCCGCGATCACGAATCGGTTCCTTGATGTTCGCGACTTCCTTCACCTTATTGTCGAGCACGACCGCCAGGCTGTCGCCCACGTGCGCGGTAGTGAAGTTATAGAATCGCTGACCGCCTTCTCCGGTCAAGGTAAAGCTCACACTGGGCTGCCCGTTCTGATCGCTACTGGGCTGCGCATCCCGCAGGTCTTTCCCACTAACCGCAGAAACCCTCGACACCAGATACCAGGCCTGCCCCTCAGTAGAACCAGGCTGGGCTTGACCGGGGAGCAGAATCGCATCCGCCGGCAAGACTCCACCTTTGTCCTGCAAGGCCGCCTGCTCGCTCGGATACGGCCCGCCGAGCGACTGCTTGATCTCCAGCATGGCGGTGGACTGCATGATGTCCTTCACGCGCTCCGGATCATCGATCCCAGGCAATTGCACAAGAATCTGATACTGCCCCAGTCCATGCTCCTGGATAGTGGGCTCGCTGACGCCGAGCGCATCAATACGGTTCCGGATAGTCTCGATCGCC
>QIAK01000581.1:2170-2687 GCA_003225515.1 Acidobacteriota bacterium
ACCATATTCCAGCTGTTCTCGGGCGCGCCGGTGATCTCGTACTCCGGCAGACGTTCCTGCACGATACTCAGCAAATCGGAGCGGGCGCCCGGCTGGACACCCTTGATCACGATATGGTCAGGATTGTTCTGGGGATCGGTCTGAGTGATCTCCGCGTAGTCAACTTTCCGGCTCTTCAGCTGCTGCTTGAGCACTTCGATGGCATTCTGCGCATCGACATTGATGGCGTCGTTCACATGCACCTGCAGAATGAGGTGCGTTCCACCCTTCAAATCAAGACCCAGGTGGATGTGATCGGTCAAAGCCGTGGCCAGCGCATCGCCGGAAAGGCCCTTCGGAATCCCGAAGATTCCGAACAGGAAAAACAACATCGTGCCCAGTATGAATAGCAGTTTCCAGAGCAGATTCTTATTCATAAATCAGTTTCAAGTTTCCAGTTTCGCGTTTCGAGAATCGGGGAATTCGAGTTCAACATGAAACCAGAAACCCGAAACTCGAAACTTATTTTGTCTTCACT
>QIAK01000055.1 GCA_003225515.1 Acidobacteriota bacterium
CGCCGCCTGGTTCGAACCTGCTGAAACCGGGAGTTGCTGAATCCGCAGGCCGCGGCCTTCACCCGCCACAAGCCAGTACGCTCGCATCGCCGAAAAGACAGTATCGATTCCCGTTCCGTAGAAATAAATGGCCGCCTGCGGCCCGAAGCCGCCGGGTCCGACCGTTGCGCCCGTGATCTGCAACGGTTGCTCGGTCGCTTCGGCGTACAGGTGAACCAGTGCCGGATCGATGTTGGGATTGAGCCCTGCCTTTACCAGATCCGGCTGGGTCACACGATACCAGCCTTCGTGCCGCACAAAAATCTTGACCGCCGGATGCGCGGCGAGTTCAAACTGTTTTTTAATCTGATTTTGAGTCGGCGCTGCCGCAAGCGACAAAGTTTCAACGATGTGGCTTTCCTGGGAGCCCGCCGCCGCAGGCAGCGTCTGATTCATCTGGCTCAACATGCGCGTCTCGGAGATTGTCGCCTCACTCACGGCCAGGCCGCCCGCATTCGTTGTCGCAGTCAGGAAAACAGGACCGTGTATGGTGCGCATGCCGCTCACATCGATGTCTTCGAGCCAGTAAGAAGCTCCGGTCATTCCCGCGGAAGGATCGATCCAGGCATAGCTCCGGCCGGCGTGCTTGCGCAGAGCTCCACTCATAAGGAGCGCCGATCCCGCAATCACGGAAGGATTCATCCGCACACGGTTTCCGTTCTGCTCGCGGTATATGTTGAAGCCAAGATTGTGCGCTTCTCCCCCGGTCTTCCACATCAGCACGACGCGGTTCGCGCCGTTCTTGTCAGTGCCGGAGTGCGCTGAGAACCACTGCAGTGTGATCCTGGTTGGAGCAGTAATCGTTTCTGTCTGCGTCGAGGTGTTGCTGGTTAGAACTGGATCGGTCTGGTCGGCGGTTACGGTTGCGGTATTCGATACCATGCCCGGTGTCCCTGGTATGGTCAGAACGGAGATCGTAGCTGTGCCCGCATTCGCCATCGTCCCCAGCAGACAGGTTACGATTCCGCCCGCCTCCGAGCACGAGCCTTGCGTTGTAGTCACCGAAAGGTAAGTCACTACCGAAGGCAGCGTGTCGGTCACGGTCACATTCGTCGCCGACGCAGGTCCGTTATTCGTCACGGTAAGGGTGTATGTCAGCGGAGTACCTTCGGTCACAGGATTCGGAGTCCCAACCTTCACGATGGCCACATCCGCGCTATTGGCATTGGCAACCACCACGGTTGCGCTCGCGGTATTTGTGGTAATGCCGGGGACAATATTTGACGCGGTGGCCGTTACCGTGTCGGTGATGTTCGTTCCCGATGGCGTCCCCGCATTCACCTGCAACACAAGCGTGAAACTCGCCGTCGCGCCCACCCCCAGTGCACCGCTATCGGTACAGGTAATTGTGCCGGTGCCGCCGACCGGCGGAAGCGTGCCGCACGCCCATCCCGCGGGAGGAGTCATTGATTGAAAATTTGTATTCGGCGGCGTGGTCTGCGTAATGGTCATGCTCGCACCTGTCGGCGCCGGACCCAGATTGTTGACGGTCTGCGTGTATGTGACGTTGCTTCCCGCAGCGACTGAAGTGGGCGATGCTGAATTCGTCATCACCAGATCCGCTTGCGTTGCAAGTGCCACCACGTCCGCTGCAGTAGCAGTGTTGTTGGTCAGGACGGGATCGGTAATCGCGGAAGATACAGTTACGGTTTCGTTGATGGCTGTCCCCGCCGCAGTGCCGGAATTCACCTTGACCACAAACGTGATCGTCGCGGGAGTTGCGGGAGCCAGGGACGAATCGGTGCAAATGAACGTGCCCAGCGTGCAGGTCCATCCTGCGGGACCATTGAGCGACACCGCAGTGGTGTTCGCCGGAAGCGCATCCGTCAGGGTCACGGAGGTCGCCGTGCTCGGCCCATTGTTGGTCACGATCTGCGTGTAGGTAATGTTGTTGTTGGCCTGCACCGGCACAGGACTAGCGGCATTCGTTACGGAAATATCAGCCGAGTCCGCTACGGTCGCGTTCACCGTGACGCTGTTGTTAGCGCTATTGGGATCGCTGGTGCTGGACGAAACAGAATCTGTTTGCGTAATGGTGGTTCCGGCGGCCACATTTGTGTTCACTTTCACGACAAAGGTGAAGTTCGCTGTAGTACTCGCCGCCATGGTGGTCGTGTCCGTGCAGGTGAGAGACACACACGTCCAGCCTGCCGGTCCGGTCAGGGAAACGGATGTCGTATTCGCGGGGAGGGTTTCGGTGAACATCGGCGCGTTCGCCGGTGCCGGACCGCCGTTGGTCACACTCTGCGTGTAGCTAATGTTACTTCCCGCCGTCACCGTGGTTGGGCTGGCGGAATTGGTTACTCTCAAATCGGCCTGTGTGCCCGAAGCAACTGCGATGTTCACGGTCGCCGAGTTGTCCAACGGATTTGTATCGTGCGTCGTGGTCGCACCCGTGTCGGTGTCGGTGATGATTGTTCCCGCGGAAGTTCCCGCGTTAACCGTGTAAATGGCCGTTATGGTTGCCGTCGAACCTGGCGGCACGCTTGAATTGGTACAGCTAACAGGAGCGGCGTTCGGACAGGTCCATGTACCTCCGCCAGTGGTGACAACTGCCGCCGAGACAAACGTTGTATTCGCGGGAGTCAGTTCCGTGAGCGTTGCCGCGCTGCAATTGCTAGGGCCGTGATTGAAGACTGTCTGCGTATACGTAATGTTGGAGCCGGCTGTCACCGGGTTTGGAGTTCCACTGTTGGTCACCGTCAGGTCACAGGAAAGGCTGACATTGGTAACGACGCTAGTGCTGTTGTTGGCGGAGTTCGGATCGAGGGTCGTCGCCGACACAGTGGAGCTCGCGGTAATTGTGGACGCCACCACGGTGGATGGAACATTCACCACAACTACAATGTCGGCGGACGAGCCGGCTGCCAGGCTCGGATCGGTGCAGGTCATATTTCCCGTGCTGCCAACTGCTGGTGTCGTGCACGTCCATCCGGCGGGAGCGAGGACCGATTGATACGTTGTGTTCAGCGGCGTTGCCTGGGTGAAATTCACTGCCGTTGCCGAAGCCGGGCCATTATTCGTCACTGTCTGCGTGTACGTGATGTCGTTCCCGGCCAGCACTGGTGACGGGGCACCCGCCGTGCTCAGCGCAAGATCGGCCTGCGTTCCCGTCGCCACTACATCAGTCACGGTTGCCGAATTTGCGCCAAAGGACTGGTTCGCTGCGTTGACCGTCACCGTATCAGTAATTACCGTCCCGCTAGCCGTCCCCGCAGTCACCTGGTAAACCACGGTGAACGTTCCCCACGCTCGGGTTCGAACAGGGCGTCCCCGGAAATCCCGCGCAAGTCCAACCCGCCGGTGGTGTGATCGATACCAGCGTAGTGTTTGCAGGCGTACTCTCGGTAAATGTTCCCGAGGTCGCCGCACTCGAACCTGTGTTCGTCACCACTTGCGTATAGGTGATGTTGTTCCCGGCCTGCACGGGATTCGGCGACGCCGCGTTGGTAACCGACAGGTTCGGTCCGGTTGTGCCGACGATCGTACTCGAGGTCGCGGTATTATTCAGCGAATTCGGATCGATCGCGGAAGAACCCACCGAAACCGAATTATTGATGACGGTTCCGTTCGCCGTTCCGTTATTGACCTTCACCACCAGGCTAAACGCGCCCGAGGTCGAACCTGCCATGTTGGCGTTCGTGCAGACGACGCTGCCGGTAGCTCCGATGACAGGAGTCATGCAACTCCATCCAGCGGGTGCAGCGAAGGAGACGAATGTGGTGTTGGCAGGAATAGCCGTCACCAGCGTCGCATTGTCAGCGGCGCTTGGACCGGCGTTGGTTACCAGTTGCGTGTAGGTGATATTGGCGCCGGTGACGACGGGGTTCGGCGATCCCGCGTCGGTCACGCTCATATCGGCGCTCGAAACCACATTGGCCGTATCCATAGCGATATCGTTCAGCAGGTTCGCATCGCCTCCACCGCTCACAACAGCCGTGTTGGTGACCGTGGCAGGAGCCGATTGCGACACGCTGACATTTAACGCGATCGATGGATAACTGCCGCCAATGCCGAGCGAGTCGGCGCGTACGCAGCTGGCGGTCTGTCCTGTGACCGAGCACGACCATCCTGTGCCTGATGCGCTGATCGGAGTCAGTCCAATCGGCAGAGTGTCATTGACTGTGACCACACCGCTCGTGGGACTAAGCAGGCTGACATTCGAAACAGGGATGGTGAAGCTGGCAGTTGATCCCCGCGTGAAATTGCCGACATGGCTCTTGCTCAGCGTCAGGTCCGCCGAGCACAACGCTGCTGACTGAATTCCTGTCACCTGCGACAGAGTGGCATTGGTCGCGCTCGTGCCTGATGTGCCCGGTGTCGCTCCGTATGCCACGCCGGGTGTAAGCGTCGTGCCATTCGATCCGCCATTTACACTTCTGCTGGCCACGGCGCCGGAGACGAAAATTACTCCCCCTGCTCCGCCGCCTCCGGGCCCGTGACGATCGGCCAAACGGTAAGGATCTGAGTCCCAGGCGTCGCCGCCCCGTCCGCCGTTTACCTGCAGCGTCAACCCACTCTCGCCTCCATTCGCTGACAACACAACGATCGATCCGCCAGCACCGCCGCCTCCGCCCGCATCATTGCTAGTTCCGTTATAAGCGCCCGCGCCCTTCGCGGTTAATGTGGCTGTGCCCGTCAGACTGTCGGCGCGAATAAAGATCATTCCACCGCCCGCGGCTCCAGCGCTGGCCTGATTGTCGCTGTCGGAATTGTTTCGCGAACCTGCGCCGCCACCACCACCAAGCGACAGACGATCAATGGTCGCCGGGAATGGCGTCCCACCTTCACCGCCGTCACTGAGGTTGGTGTTCCATGAATCGCCGCCAAAGCCGCCCGAACCTCCGTTACCGCCGCCACCACCGCCGGCATTCTGAGTGTTGCCGGCAGCGTCTCCGTCAGTGCCACCGCCGCCGGCATTGCCGGGAGCGCCGCGCGCCATGCTGCCGTCGGGGGCGGTACCACTTGGATAACCAATCGTGGTCGTCGTTTGGAAGAATGTTCCGCCAGACTCTACCCACTCTGGCGTGCCCGCAATACCTTCGCCCTTGGACCCATCAATGCCAGTCGCACCTCCGGCAGCCCCGGTATAGGCTGCAGGTGATTTTTGCCGGTAATCGACATTCGTCGCGCCGGCGACTCCGCCGGTCAACTGCATTCCGGCGCCCCCGCGAAAGCCCAGGCCATCAACCGATACCGTCGCGCCGCCCAGATTCAATTGCCCGCCGACATCCAACGCGAGTATCCCGCCGGTCGATCCATTCCATGCGGTCGCCGTGACTGCGCCCAGGGTGGCCGACAGGTATTGCGGCACAAGCACGACCTGATACGAACTCTTCCCCTTCGTAGTCGTAGCTGCCGCCGCCGTGTATCCGAATACCAGTCCATTGGTCGGCCCGGCTCCTTTGATCGGCACAGACCCGCCACTAATCGGTCCGGTGGCGGTCACGAACTCATAATTCCCGGCGTTGTTGATGAAGGTGAAACCTTGCCCAGTGCTTCCGTTTCCGTAAGTCACGGCGTTGGACGTGTTAATACTAGCGTCCTGCATCTGAATCACGAGCAGGAGGCTGCCGTTCACGATCGTGCCTCCTGCCCCGGTCGCAGTGCCCACGGAAACAGAGGTAGCTCCCTTTGCGACGCTCGCGGTTCCGGGATAATACGTATTCACGACGCCACTCAGCGTTCCGCCAGCGCCCAACGTAGCTCCCGAACAAACCACGTTCACGACAGGCGCGAGCGCCACAAAAGTATTGTTTCCAGTGTTGGGATCTGGCGGTGTTCCCGAGTCTGCCAATGACGCTGTGTTGGAATAAAAACCCGCCGTCGTGGTCGAAACTTTTACGGCCACGGTTGCAATCGCTCCGCTGGCAAAAGAAGTGGGGAGATTGCAAACGATCGTCGCGCCTGTCGTACACGTCGTTCCAGCACTGGGCGTCACCAACAAGACCCCCAATCCCGCCGCGGCATACGTATCGGTAAGGACGACATTGTTTGCCCCCGATGGGCCATTGTTCGTGACCGTGATGTTGTAAACGGAATTTTGACCGAGAGGCACTGCGCTGACGCTCGTGGTGACCGCGATGTCCGCCGCGCTCGGATTCACTGACACTGCCCCCAAGGACCAGTTCGACGTGCCGCTGAAATTTTCAGAGATGGGAACGCTTGGCGCGCCCGTCCGGCTGGTTCCGACACCCCTCACCCCCGGATTCGCATTGTTGGCCGATTGCACATTCCATTGCGAAACTTGGGGGCCAGGCACGGTGACGGTCTGAGTTCCGTCCGTAGCCAGAGTATCGAGGATCATGCCATTGATCACGCTGGGCACATCGAGCTGCGAGTTGCCATCAGCCGCGCCGTCCGCCGAAACGAATGTTCCCAGAGGCACAGTTTGATCTACCCCGGTAAACGTGGTCGCCCCGGCCGCCACGCCCACGTTCCCCGCCGCCGGCAGGTTTACGGTAACGACGATGCTGCGGTTGTTTCCGTTGAGCGGATTCAGCAGATACCACATCTCTACCCGGCGCGTGTCCCCGGAATCATTGTGCGCCCCCACAAAATTGAGCGGCGTCCCGCTGTAGGTCACACCTACAACACCGGCTCCAGTAACCCCCGCAATATTCATGGAGACGCCGACGAGCAGCACTCGATTTGCAGTCGCGGAGGTATTGTGATTAAAAGTGAGAGTGTGAGTACCGGCGCCGGTCATCGTTGTTGATGAAGATGTGGTTGCATCAAGCGCTACTTGCCCGTTCGAGTAAACTGCGGCAATCAATACGAGTAAGAAGACGAGCAGGCCTGACAACACTCCGGCTCGTTGTCGTCCCACGGACGTAGACGTTGTTCGGTGCCGTAACATTTTCTGCGCGATGCGTTGACCACGCGCGACACCGCAGATCAGCCGTCCGGCCAACCCATTCAGCTTGACCCGCATAACCCTGCCGCCCACCCGCACTTCTTTAGACATCGCCATTCCCATAATCTCTTCGCTGCTTACTGCGGGGTCATCCTGTTCGCCACAGTCACCGCGCGTGATGTAGACATCTCTTTCAGCATCCGCAATGACAAGTCGATGCAAGCGGAATCCCCTTTCGCCTTTCACTAGAACAATGTCACCCGACCGCATCTCCGATATCGCGATGGAGTCTACGTGCACGATCTCGCCATCGCGAATTGCCGGAGACATGCTCGCCCCGCGTGCCTGAAAACGAATGCCGTTGCCCTGCCGCAGCAGCTCCCGCATGAAGGCCTCAAACAGCTTCGACTGTGCGCGATCTTCCTCGACAGGATTCGGTTGAAGACGATTTGTCTGGGGACAACCGTTTCGCAAACTCTCAATCACAGAATTTAAGAATCCTCTCTACCGCCGCTTCATTGGGCTCGAACGCGTAGTGGTAAACGGGAACGGCCCCGACCAGTTCCTGCAAGAACTCCAGTGCGGAATCCACATACTCGTGACGGTGAAAGGGCACAAAGCTGCGAGCAAATAATTCGGCAACCGCCTGACTGGGAGAGAGCCGCGTCACAATATTTCCCTCGCCATGCTCAAGAATAAAAATCCTGCTCAGCGGAGCACTGCCGGGTGACGCGTACATCGCTTCTCCGTGCCACGGCGTCCCATACATTCGCGTGCCGCCCTGCTTTACTTGCGTGCGATCCAGGTTGCGCCGAACAATGATCCGATCGTCACTCAAAATGTGAACGTCCTGCTGCGCAGTCCACAGCCGCGTGGTCGTACTCTTCCCTGCCCCGGAATGTCCGACGAACAAATTCCCGCTGCCGTCAGGCCGCACGATGCCACAGCTATGCAACTCAATCGCCTTCTCCTGCGTAAGCCGATGCATGATTAGCAACTCATCCAGCGGATACCCCAGCGGCTCAACCCTCTGCGGATAGCGGGCGAGACAGTCGTCATTCATCTGCAGCGTTGCAGTGCGGAAGCATGAATCGATCAGCAGTCGCTTGAAAGGTCGATCCCCAAAAATTACCGCGTTGAAATCAAACTGAAATTCGGCATCGCCTTCATGCAGTTCCCAGGTGGATCCGGAATTGAAGAGCCCCCGCCCAAGGGGAGGAGACAAGTGCGAGACGCGCTCCACTCGGATGCTGATATCGGAAACTCCCGCCTCCACGCGAAACGGTTCCAGCGATGAAACCAATGCGACATCGGCCGATTCAGAGCCGTGCATCTCCACCGACACTCCACCCACACTGAATCGGCTGCGATATCCTGCAGTCAACTCCTGCAAACACTCGGGGAGGATGCAACCTGGATCAGCCCTCATTTCTATTTCTCGATTCCTCAACTTCTGAAGTGCTTAAGACCCGACGTTTTGGCAAAGGAACGATATGCAGGGATTGCCACACTGGTCCCTGCCGGTGGACGTCTTGCAATGTCCTAAGACTGCCTCTTCCGGACGCAGGCTGATGGTCGTCAATTGCGGCGGCTCGTACGGTTTTTTACCGCCGGCACCGTTCGGTTCCTGGTTCATTCAGCCTCCCGCTGTTGTTGCCCGCTCAGTGCCCGCAATTTCCGCAGCCTCCCGGCGCAGCACTGAGGTTGTTGAGGATCGGCAGAATCTGTTGCGGTCCTGCCCAACTCTCCACATCGATTTCTTTGTTTGCGATTCGCATTGCTGAATCGAGCAACACCTCATGCTCGCTGCCACCAGCACAAAATTCGCAGTCTCCGTGCGCCGGCACCTCAACCCCAATGGCAGCAGCCCGCAAGTGCGCCACATTGCATAGGAATGCCACTGGGCTCTCGCGATCGCCATTTTCCATTTCGCCGTTAGCCGGACACATACCGCACAGCGACTGTATTCGGCATTGAACACATTTTGTCGCCCGCGTTCTCTTGCGGTTCCGCAACTGCAGCAGAGATTTCTCCCAGACTTCCTTCACTCCAGCCGCGCGGGTTCCAAATGTTTCCTGCTGTGAAATTACGCAAATGCCAATCTCTCCATAGGCATTGATGGCAAATGAATTCATGCCTCCGCCACAGAAATACACGGTGTCGATTTGCGCAAGGCTGGGAGGGTTTTCCAAATCTTTCTTCGCCAGCGTGCGATATTCACTCATAACTTTTGGAACACTGAAATCCAGCGCCACGACCTCTTCTGCCGTAAGCCGCACTGCCAGCGGACTCTGCGAGCAATCAATACGCGGATTGATTTGGCCGTCCACTTTGAACTCCACTCCCAACTCCTGCTCCGCGAACTGCCGCATTGCCAATACTTCATGCTTGTTGATGCTGGTCGCAACCGTCTTCAACTTAAGCGGCAGTCCTCTTTCCTTCAGCTGACGAATTCCACGCAGGCACCGGTCATACGATCCCGAAATAGCAGTCAGCGCCTCGTATGTCTCCCGCGTGCGCCCGTAAAGCGTGATCTCAATGGAAAACGGCGGCCATTCTGCCAGATAATCGGCGATCGCCTCATTAATGAGCGTGCCGTTGGTGAACAGGGTGATCAGAAATCCTTTTTTCTTTGCATAGGTGTAAATCTCAAGGAAGTCTTTGCGCGCGAAAATTTCGCCGCCCGTATAAAGCAGCCAGAAGCAGCCCATCTCGACCAGTTCGTCGAGCATCCGGAAGTGCTCTTCTTTGCTCAACTCCCGTCCCTTGGCTTCCATATCGCTCATGGGCAGGTTGTTATAACAGTGCAGGCATTCGAGGGGACAGCGCCGCGTCACTTCAATTGAAACCTGGAGCGGCATGCGCTCGCCGCTTTGTCGCTGATGTAAATCCGCGCTAAACGCGCCGTAACTCAACTGCTCCAAAATTCCTCCGGTCTCTTCAATCCCCTGCTATCGCGATCGATGCCGGGACCTCAACCAGACCCACTGATTTCATCTCGCTCACAAACTTCGTAACATCCTGCTCGACTCGCGTGTGGTCTACGTCGTAGGCCTCCGCGACTTCTGCCGCGAGCTGCGCTAAAGTGCGGGGGGACTCGAGCAATTTCCAGATCAACGATCCGGTGCCGTTGAAGCTG
>QIAK01000178.1:0-4468 GCA_003225515.1 Acidobacteriota bacterium
GGCTGGCACTTGATTCGATCCACCTAGCCAGCGGGAATTTACCCATTCAGACCTCGAGCCTTTTCGTGCGGGGAAGCGCCAGTAAGCTCTCCCAAAGGCAAATTTCACAAAATCAGACATCCTCATCGATCGTTCGCCTCGAAAAAGGCCGTCGTCTCACCTTCCGCCTCGTCGAACCGGCCTATGTTGTCGCCAGCGAACGTACCAAAATCGAGCAATAATCCCTTCCGGAAAAGTTTTCCACAGAAAGAAATCTTGTTTTGGTGACATCTGCCCTTAGCAGCCCCACCCTCGATTCTCTATAGTGAGCCTCGAGCAAGGGTTGGATTGCACCTAATTTGCGATCCAAATTCCCATTTCGGGAAAACCAAGGTATCGGGCGACGGGATAACCCATTCCTTCTGGGAATCATTCCGCGCAAAGTAGAAAGATGAGTGCTGCTGCTGAAATCCCGTGGGCGCCGCAAGATTCGAAAACGGAACTGAATCCTGTTTTCGAAAATGCCCCATTTGCGTTGGCAATCTGTCAGCGCCAGGGAAATATCAGCGCCTTCAATCCCGCTCTCGAACGGATGCTTGAAACAAGACCGAGGATTGCTCGTTCTTTTGGCTTCGGAGATCTGATTCATCCTCGGGACCGTGCCGAAAGCGAACGTCTGTTTGCAGAATTATTCGCGCGACAACGCGATAACTTTCAACTCGACTCCCAGACCCCTGAAGACGGCCAGCATATGCGCTGGACCGTCTGGCGTGCGCAGAGTGAGAACGGGAAGGCCGATTACGCACTTGCTTCCGCAGAGCGCGTCTCACGAAACCGCGAGGCCGAGCAGCGACATCGTCAGGCCGAGGGACTGGAAGCCGTTGGGCGTGTGGCAGGAGGAGTAGCTCACGATTTCAATAATCTTCTGACCGGGGTACTGCTGTATTGCGATCTGCTCTTAGCCAATCTTGAGCCCTGCCATCGGGTGCGCAAGTATGCCGAAGAGATTCGAAACGCAGGTGTGCAGGCCAGCGGCCTGGTGCGGCAGCTGCTTGCCATCTCTCGCCCTGCCATCTGCGAGCCGCAACTCCTCTCGCTCAACGAGGTCGCCGAAAGCATGCGCAACCTGCTAGCCCGCCTCATTGGGGAAAACATCGAATTGAAATTGGATCTTGATCCCAACCTCGGACTGGCCAAGATCGATCCCACCCAGTCTCAGCAGATTCTGCTCAACCTGGTCCTGAATGCTCGCGATGCGATGCCCAAGGGCGGCCGCATTACCGTAAGCACCGCGAACTGCAAAGTGCAGGTGCTTGCTGACGTGCCTTCTGCGAGCCCCAGCGCGGCCTCACTCCCGTGCGCGCTATTTGTTGTGGAGGATAACGGCAGCGGTATGGACGCTGCCACGCGCACCCACTTGTTCGAAGCTTTTTTCACAACTAAGGCGGGCAAGGGAACAGGCCTGGGATTGGCGACGGTGCACGACATCGTAACCAGCAACGGAGGTTTGATTCACGTGGAAAGCGCGTCCGCCTGCGGTACCCGGGTGAGTGTGCTTCTCCCGCTGGTTCCCGCAGCAGTTTTGAATTCTGAGATCCGAACGCCCACCGATTCCAATTTTGTGGAACCGGGGAATGGTTCTATCCGAATAATAAAGGAAAAGAAATGAATGCTATGACGTCTGCAGCTTTGAGTCCTATGACTGCGACACCGCAGTTTGCCCCCGCCAATTTTCTTAACCTTCTGATCGTGGACGATGAACGCTCGATCCGCGATGCCTGCCGCGAAGTAGCGGCCTCGCTGGGATACACGGCCTACGTAGCCGATTCCGCCGAGAGTGCCTACCGCTTTCTCGACACCCAGGCTTTCGACGCAGTGTTGCTCGACCTGCGCCTGCCCGGTGCTCCCGGCCTGGATGCGCTTCGCCGCATCAAGGAACGTCGACCTGAAGCGGTCGTCATTGTCGTGACCGGCTATGGCACCGTACAGTCCGCGGTGCAGGCCATGAAAAATGGCGCCTACGACTACGTCACCAAGCCTTTCAGCCTGGATGAATTGAAGATGCTGCTGGACCGGGTGGCCACGCATTTGAAGTTGAAATCAGAAAACCGCCTGCTTCGCGAGAAGGTGAAATCCAAGCAGGGATTCGGCGGTATTGTCGGCCGCTCGCCTGAAATGGAGAAGCTCTATCGCATTATTGCCAAAGCGGCCAATAGCGTGCACCCGGTGTTAATACTCGGCGAGAGCGGAACCGGCAAGGAGATGGTCGCGCGTTCCATTCACTATTCCGGTCCTTTCCGCGACAAGCCGTTCATCCCCGTCGACTGTGGATCGCTCGTTCCCACGCTGATTGAGAGTGAATTGTTCGGCTATGTCAAAGGCGCTTTCACCGGGGCCAACCAGTCCAAGGACGGGCTTCTGGCAATGGCCGAAGGGGGAACTGTGTTTCTCGACGAGGTCGGAGAACTTCCCGTCGATCTCCAGGCCAAGATGTTGCGGGCGATTCAGGAAAAAGAAATTCGTCCGGTCGGGAGCACGAAACGCGTGCCCATCAACGTGCGCATCCTCGCTGCCACGAATCGCGATCTGGAACAAGCGGTCACGCAAGGCGAATTCCGTCGCGATCTTTATTTCCGGCTCAACGTGCTCAGCCTACGCATCCCCGCACTGCGCGAGCGGCGCCAGGACATTCCTTTGTTAATCGGTCATTTTCTCGAACGGATGACCCGCACTTCCGGAGTGGAAAAGATGCTTAGCGATGAAGCTCTCAAGGCGATGCTGGGTTACGACTGGCCGGGAAATGTCCGTGAACTGGAAAACTGTCTTGAACGGACCTACGCCTTCACCAGCGGCCCTCTGATCCATGTCACAGACCTTCCGCGTGAAATACCCAATCTGCCAATCCTGGAAGGCTCGAACGGCAACGGAAACGGTAACGGACACGGGAAAATCATTCCCATGGCAGAACTCGAGAGGCAAACGATTCTGAGCGCAATCACGGAGCTCAACGGAGACAAACTGCAAGCCGCGCGCTTATTGGGCATCGGGAAAACTACCCTATATCGCAAGCTTAAGGACTACGCGGCCCACGAGTATCAATCGTGAGGCCCGATCGTGAACTTGGTCCCAGTCGTGAGTACCGCAACGGGAAGTCGCTCTGTCGCTGGAAGTGCTAAGTACCCTTTTTTCAGCGTGCTAAATGTGGCGGCAGACGTGCATTGGAAAGAGCATGATTCTACTCATCACTTCTTCATCTAGCGGCGCGCAATGCGCCGATTCCCTGTATGCCGCTACCGGCCAGCAAACCCAATGGGCCCAGACCTTGCATGAGGGCTCAACCCGCCTGCGCGAACAGACTTATAGCGCAGCCGTCATCGACCAGTTTCTGCTCGAAACCGAGCCAGAGGAAAGCGATCAGATGATTGAACATCTGGGTACGGCATTCCCTGTGTACGTAAATTTTGGGGTCACGGGAATGGAGCGCCTGGTACGCGATGTGCGTTCTGCTCTGCACCGCCGTAAACGTGAAGAAGCGGTCGCCCGCCGCGCAGTCGTCGAGCAGATGCACAGCGAAATGCGCGAGACTCTCACCGCCATGCTCTTGTCCTGTGAACTTGCCATGTCCGTTCCTGATGTCCCCTTTCCTGCCGCCGAAAAGATCCGCGCAATCGACAATCTTGCGCGAGAACTTCGGCTTCGTCTCGAAGTGAACTGAGTCGACGATACGGGTACATAGTATTTTTGCGCTATTGTTTGCTGCTAAGGTGTCCGGTACCGTTTCGCTGCGAATCGTTCTGTGGACTTGGGGTCCCGGAAAAACCTAAAAAGCATCACTTTCACTGAGTCGGCCGTGTGTATCCGCTCCTGTGTCTGCGATGCGAGAAGGAAAATCCCTGTGCGGAAGCAGTTCCTCGTTACCTTTACTGGATGGCGTGTACTTCTGACTATTGCGACATTGCTTCTGTTTGCAACCGCCTGTTTCGCGCAGGAACTTGGCACCGGACTCATCAGCGGCGAGGTGTCCGATCCCGCAGGCGCTGTCGTGCGAAATGCCCAGGTCACCGCGGTGCAGAAGAGTACTGGCCTTGAGCGCAAAACTACGACAAACGGAGCAGGCTTTTTTGCGATTAACAGCCTGGCGCCCGGAACATACGAATTACGCGTCGTGGCCACCGGCTTTGCCGACTATGTCTCCCCACTGCAACTGGAAGTAGGGCAGCAATCCAGCTTTAAAGTTCGTCTGGGGGTGCAAACGCAGCAAACCGTGATCAACATAGATGACACGGGCTCGATCCCCTTGGTCGACACCACATCCTCGACAGTCGACGCCGTGGTAAATGCCGAGCAGATCGATAATCTTCCGCTTAACGGCCGCAACTTCCTCGAACTCGCCTTGTTGACGCCGGGCAATACGATCGCTCCGAACTTTGATCCGACCAAGCAGGGAACTGTGGTCATCTCCTCCGCGGGACAACTCGGGCGAGGCGGC
>QIAK01000178.1:4578-12309 GCA_003225515.1 Acidobacteriota bacterium
CGAACTAGGACGCTCCGGTTCCGCGGTCGTGAATGTTGCCACTAAGGCAGGCACGAACCGGGTGCACGGCTCAGCGTCTTTCTACGAACGAGATAAATCCTTGCAGGCGGCGACCCCTGTCTTTAATCCAACCGAGGCAGGCATCTCGGCTCCTGCAGGAGACTCTCCACAATTCCGCCGCGAACAATACTCCGGAACAATTGGCGGTCCACTGGTTCGCGACAAGGCCTGGTGGTTTGGAGCCTTCGAATACCGCGACCAACTCGGCGGTGTTCTGGTGGGGACTCGCGATATGGCAGCCCAGACGATCAACACGAGCTTCGCGTCGGAGCCGCTGACTGATCCCATGGGCACGCTGCGAGCAGACTGGAAGATTTCCGACAAAGACAATTTGAGCCTGCATTATTCCATTGAAAGACTAGCCGCGACGGGTGCTGCCAGTTTCTTGTCGGGCCAACCCATCGGTTCGGCGTCAGAGCGTCAGAATCTCAACAACCATTTCCAGACGTTTCAGGGTTCGTGGACGCGCGTGGTGAGTCCATCTCTGCTCAACCGAGTCAGCTACAGCTTCAATAACTTCATCAACGCGACCACACCGGAACTGGATTTTCCCAGCATGGCCGACGGATCGTCGTACCGCGTTCCCCAGCAAACCCGCCAGAAGCGTTCGCAGTTTGACGACAACGTCGACTGGGTTCGGGGCAAGCACAATCTGCACTTTGGCGGCGAATTTCAACGGATCGGCGCGGACTTCAATCTGGGCGTGTTCCAGTCCGGCGTGATCCTGTTTGTCCAGGACTTCGCGAATCAGGATCGCAATGGGGACGGCGTTATCGACGATAAAGATTTATTGTTCGCCGTCGCCATTCGCAGTGGAATTCCGGCAACAGCCCTGGTTGTTCCCAATGCGGATAATAATCATGTGGCCGGATATTTTCAGGATGACTGGCGCGTTCATCCGCAGTTCACTCTAAATCTCGGCTTGCGTTATGAAATCGACTCGGACGTGAACAATCTGGGGCATTACGACCAGATCAATCCGATTCTGCAGCCTTTTCTGCAAGGCTCACGACACAAGGCAGCTAACAATTGGGGACCACGCCTGGGCTTCAATTGGGCGACCAGGAATACTGACTTCAGCGTTCACGGGGGCTATGGTATTTACTACGATCGGGTGACGCTCGAGATCGACTCGCTTGAGCGTGGACTGGACGGCCGCGCCCTTCCTATCAATGTCAGTCTGGGCAGCGCGAACTTTCTCGACAACAATGGAAACTTCATTCCCGGCCTGACGCCCACCTATCCCGACTCGCCCTTCAGCGGTCCCATTATCCCCGGCGCGGGCGGCGCCTCGGAAGGCATCACCATCATCGATAACAAGATGCGCAACCCAGTCGTGCAGCAGTTCAATCTGGGCATGCAATATTCGTTTGCGAAGAATTGGGTAGTCAAGGTCGATGGCATTCACGACCTGGGCACGCACTTCATCATAGGCGTGCCACTTGGTTCCGTATTCAATCCCGCGTCGGGAGGCCCCGAGACGGTCACGGATCTGCAGTCCTCAGTTAACACGCATTACGACGCACTCTGGCTGACGGTCGATCATCGGTTCGCGCAACGTTTTCAGTTTCACAGCGCGTACTCCTTCTCGAAAGCTCTGAATTACGCCAACTACGATCAAATTCCCTTCGGCTATCCGCCGCTTGACCCCACCAACCTGCATCGTGAATATGGTCCCGCGCCTCAGGACCAGCGCCATCGTCTGGTGCTGCAAGGCACCGCGGACCTCCCCTTCCGCCTGCGCTTTTCGCCACTCTGGACGTATGCCTCGGGCGTTCCCATGGACATCCTCCTTGGGGATGGCAGCGGTGTGCGCGTCCCTGAACTGGGGCGCAACGCCGGTGGACGCCAATTCCACAGCGGCGCCGAACTCAACTCCTTTCTTACTCAACTCAACGCCGGCCTGGGCACAACCTTCCCGATGGTTTCTCCTGGGGCCCGCTTCAACGACACATTCAATTCATTTGATTTGCGACTGTCGCGCGAGTTTGCCTTGGGAGAGAGGTTTAAACTGCAGGCGTTCGGTGAAGTCTTCAACCTGTTCAACAAGACCAACATACTGGGAGTCGGCAACGAAAACTACTCGGGATATTTCAACGTGCTCGTGCCCGATCAAACGAATCCGGCAGTGTCTTCAGCCTTCGGACGGCCGGTCAGCACGGCAGGTGGCGTTTTCGGCTCCGGCGGCCCGCGTGCCTTCCAATTGGCGGCGAAGGTTACGTTTTAGGGATCGTGAGGTGCTGTCCAGCGGACGGGTGCATCTCCTTGCAGAAATTTGCATAGCACCCGCGTAAAACCTCTTCCCGCGGTCGCCGATTCGCACTAGAATGGACGCGCCCGAAGGCGGGATGCCGTGCCCATCGCGGAGTTTCGCCGGTTCCTCCGGAGGTTGTGTGCACGTTCTCGTCACTGCCGACTCGCTCACCGGATCATGGAGCTATGCTCGTGAGTTGGTGACCGGACTGGTCACGCGCGGCACGCGGGTTACGCTTGTCAGCTTCGGCGAAATTCCGCTTCCCGAACAAACTTCGTGGATGGATCATCTGCACGGCCTCGACTACCGGCCTACCGCGTTTCATCTTGAGTGGATGCTGGAGGCGGAGGAGGACCTGCCGGAGTCCTCGGCTTTTCTGGCCACGCTGGTTCGCGAACTGAGGCCTGACATTCTGCATCTCAATCAATTTTGTTACGGGAACCTGCCGGTTGACGTGCCGCGAGTTGTGATGGCTCACGGCGATTTGATGACATGGAGGCATGCGGTTAAAGACCATACCTCGCGGCCAGCGCAGATTTCGCGTTGGTATCGCGAAACGGTCGCCGCAGGCCTGGCCGGCGCGGATGCAGTCGTCACGCCTTCAGCATGGATGCTCGATCGCATCACAGCTTCTTACGGGCGTCCGCAACGCGGAGAAGTGATTTACCCCGGACGCAATCCCATCTTCTTCAATCCTTACGTGAGTAAAGACGATTGCGTGCTTGCCGTCGGCCGCCTAGTCGACGCGAGCAAGCAGGTTTTCCTTCTGACTCAGCAGCCTTATTCAGTTCCGGTTTGCATTGTGGGCGCCGAGCACACAGTGCCGGTGCCGCGCATTCCGATTCGTGCCGACGTGAAAGTTGCCACGCATGAAACGTCAGTGGCGATCCGGGGTCCCCAGACCGAAGCGCAGTTGCGCGCGCTGTATAGTCGGGCCTCCATTTACGCTGCCACCGCGCGTTATGAACCCCTGGGCATGACCGCACTGGAAGCGGCATTTTCTCGATGTGCCATTGTGGCTAACGACATTCCCAGCTTTCGCGAAATCTGGCAAGATGCGGCTCTTTACTTCCGCACCAACGATGCTGCCAGCCTTGCCGAAAATATACGCATGTTGAATGCCGACCGCGCCATGCGCCGCGCCTACGCCGAGTTGGCCTACTCCCGAGCTTGTGAGCGCTTCACTACCAAACGCATGATCGATGAATGCCTGCAGCTTTACCGCAGCCTGACCTCAGTGCGCTCCGCCGCTGCGTGAAGCAATAGTCACGCGGTGACGGGGGACTCGATTTCCAGTTAAAGGACATCGAGTACATAGCCCTGAATGCACACCTACCCTCGGCCGTGATATCGTTAGCCTTACTAGAAACCCGTAAGGTTGGAGGATTGAATGGCTCAGGTAAAGATCACCGTTAGACCCAATGGCCCCTACCGCGTAGAGGCTCCGGAAGGTTCCATCGATCTCGTAGATGCGAACGGAACACCGTTCGATCTCACGGGCAAACCTGCCTTTTCGCTCTGTCGCTGCGGCGGGTCAGTTAACAAGCCGTTCTGCGATGGAACCCATAGCAAGATCGGTTTCCAGGGCGCCGAGTTGGCCGTAAAGAAAAATGAAGGGTCTTCGTAAGTAAGGCTTACATCCGGCAAAGCTTCACGGTACGCAGCAGTGCGCCTTTCGTATCAGTCTGTACCGTGGAGCTTCGTGCACGTCTTCTGTTTCGTATCAGGGCATTCCTTAAGGCATAGCGAAAATTGCGCAACTAGTGATCGCGCCTTCAGGGGTAGCGCAGAGTTCAGCGGAGGAGATCGTGGATTCACGGGACCGGGAACTGGGAATGTATCGCAAGATCTCGCGCCGGGACTTTCTCAACGGCGTGGCGGTGACAGCAGGCGCAGCCATGATGCCATGGGATATTGTCGCCGCCGGTCTCGCTGACAATGATCCCGCGAAGTCCCCAGGCTACTATCCCCCTGCGCTCACAGGCATGCGCGGCAGCCATCCTGGATCGTTCGACGTTGCCCACAGCCTTCGTGACGGTAGCTTCTGGGATTCTGCCGGCAAGCCTGAAGATACCGGCGAAACTTACGACCTGATCATTGTGGGAGGCGGCATCAGTGGCCTTGCAGCCGCGCATTTCTATCGCAAGGCGGCCGGCGAAAAAGCCCGCATTCTTATCCTTGACAACCACGATGACTTCGGCGGCCATGCCAAGCGGAATGAATTTCGCGTCGGTAATGCGTTTCGCCTCGGCTTTGGCGGCACCTTTTCGATCGAGAGCCCCGCTCCGTACAGCGCCGTTGCTAAGGGCGTGATTGAGGAACTCGGTATTGATGTTCCGTCGTACTCCAGATACTTCAACAAAAATCTTTATCGTTCGGCCGGGATGCGGTCGAAGATTTTCTTCGATAAAGAAACCTTTGGCGCCGACAAGCTGGTCGTCAATTACAACCCGCGCGGAGGCGGCGAGAGCGAAGATGCAGCCGCCTTGTCGACCGAGTTGCTGAAGCAATTTCTGGCAGATGCACCCATCGCAGACCAGGCCAAGCGCGATCTGCAGCGCCTGATTCAGGAGCCGAAGGATTATCTTCCGGGGCTTACGTCCGATGAAAAGAAAGCCAGGTTGGCGCGAATCAGTTATGCCAATTTCCTAAAAGACATCGCGGGTGTGCATGAAGACATTGTCAAGCTGTACCAGACCCTGCCACACGGACTTTTCGGAGTTGGAATCGACGCAGTCTCTGCGCAAGATGCCTGGGGGCTCGATCTCCCCGGCTTTGATGGCATGAAACTGGATCCCGCGCCGGGGAAGGGAATGAACCGCGATGCCATACCGAACGAAGAAGCCGAGAAGTATTTCTTCCATTTTCCCGACGGCAATGCCACTATCGCGCGCCTGCTGGTTCGCAAGTTGATTCCGGATGCTGTCCCGGGAAACTCGCTATCGGACGTGTTCCTGGCCAAAGCAAATTATTCCAAGCTGGACGAGTCCAATTCACCGGTTCGGATTCGGCTCAACAGCACTGCCGTGCGCGTGAAGCACCTGGGCGATTCCGCCACTGCCAAAGAAGTAGAAGTAAGCTACGCCCGCGGTGGCAAGGTTTATACGGCGAGGGCGAAGAATTCTATTCTGGCGTGCTGGCATGTCGTCATCCCATACATTTGTGAAGAACTTCCTGGCAAGCAGAAAGAGGCGTTGGCCTCCGCGCAGAAGGTGCCATTGCTTTACACCAACGTGGCTCTGCATAACTGGACGGCGTTTCAGAAAGTCGGAGCCAACGCCGTTTACGCTCCCGGCATGTATCACTCATACGTGAATCTCGACTTGCCCGTGAGCATTGGCGGGTACGAGTGCGCGCGCAAGCCGGAAGAACCGATCATTGTGCACATGATGAAAGCGGCTTGCCATCCGGGACGGCCCGCTCGCCAACAGCACATAGCGGGCCGCATGGAGCTTTACACCACGACCTTTGAGACCATGGAGCGCAACATTCGCGATCAGTTGGCCCGCACCTTCGGGCCGGGCGGCTTCGATCCTGCGCAAGACATCGCCGCCATCACCGTCAACCGCTGGCCTCATGGCTATGCCTATGAGTACAACTCTTTGTTCGACCAGTTCTGGCTCGAGGGTGGAGAGACTCCTTGCGAAGTTGCGCGTAAACCCTATGGCAGAATCGCAATCGCCAATGCCGATGCCGGGGCCTATGCCTACACGGATGAGGCCATCAATCAGGCATGGCGCGCGGTGGGCGACATCACGAAAAGCTGAGCTGGCTTCTGCGGACAGCGGGGGGCGGCGGTCCCTATTCCATCAACCAGCGTCAGTCTTCGCCTTTTTCTCTTAGCTTCGCGGCGTTGTTGCGGGCGTCCTGCGCTTGTTGCGCCATTCCCCTGGCTTGGTAGGCATCTGCGAGAGAGCTCTCCAGGTCGGCGTCATCGCCCTTTTGTTCCTGCTCCTTCTTGTAGGAGGAGATGGCATCGTCGTACTGTTTCAATTGAAATTGCGAAAGACCCATTCGGTAGTACACGCCGCTGGCTTTGGGCTCGAGGCGCAATGCAGTCTTGTATTCGTTAATTGCCGCCTCGTGATTCTGCTGATCGGCGAGCGCGACTCCCAGGCCGGCGTGGGCTCCGGCGTGGTTAGGATCCTGCGCTAGCACCTTCGTGAATTCCTCTTGGGCTTGCTTGGCCTGGTCCTGGCCAAGATAGGTTACGCCCAGTTCCATGCGGGTTTTAATGTTCTGCGGTTGCAGGTCCAATACTGTTTTTAATTCGTTTTCGGCTTCGGGAATTTGTCCATTGCTGAAATAGGCGTGCGCGAGTGCGTAGTGGGCCGATGGGTCTCGCGGGCTTTGCTGCACTTTTTTTTGAAGCTCAGAGATCATTCGGCCGACGTTCCTTTGCGCGTCCCCGGCCGAACCGAAGTGAATTCCGGAGCCGCGCCAGCGATGGACCACCAGCCCAGTGCCGCCCAAAATCAAAAGCACGAATAGGACAACGCCAACGCGTCGGAGCGGACGATCCTGCTCCGGGGCCGCGCGCGCGATGAGTGCGCCGATGATCAGTCCGCTGACGAGTCCACCGGCATGGCACGCATTGTCGATGCCGGAAAAAAAGCTTCCGAACAGGACATTGAAGGCTACAAAAACGAGGAGGCTTCTGAGCGTTCCTTGAATCGCCACTCTGGGTACGGAGAATTCGCCGAGATAGAAAGATGCGATCAGCGCGCCGGCCAGGCCAAAGATCGCGCCCGAAGCTCCAACGCTCAGCACTCCCGGATTCCAGGCCACACTGGCCAACCCTCCTGAAATGCCAGTGATCAGGTAAATGGCGCCGAAGGTCCATCGCCCGTAAAGTGATTCGCACAGCGCGCCCAGATCCCAAAGGCACCACATGTTGAAGGCGATGTGCATGAGGCCGCCGTGCAGGAACATATAGGTCAGCAGCCGCCACCATTGCCCGGACAGGGTATAGGGCCCGAAGTTGGCGCCGAAGTGGTCCAGGACCACGCCGTTAAAGTCGAGCGAGTACCCGCTGGCGATAACCATCGCGATGAAGACCATCACGTTGGCGCCGAGCAGTACTTGAGTGAGGGTGATGCTGGATTCGCGCTGAATCCATGGAGCAGCTATGACCGGCTGGCTCGCGTCGTCGTCATTATCGCCGCGCTGCGCAGCCTCGTGCCGCTCACACCACTGGCAGATCTTCTTTCCAAACGTCAGGGCAGGAAGCTGCCTGCCACATTGAATGCACTTGGCCATGGCTTAATTAAAAGAGTATCAGCACTTCGCAAAAACTTTCTCGGATGCAAGGTGCAAGGGGTTAACCCGCGTCTGGACGAGAGGCGAAGACTGGCAGACGTGCTCCTTCTTTACGTGAAATCCCCCGTGTTTGTTTTCGCAGCGTTCCCCGGAAAGCA
>QIAK01000178.1:12322-12899 GCA_003225515.1 Acidobacteriota bacterium
AGGTATATTCCTCAATACTTTGGCGTTGGCATGCTTCTCCCTTAGCACACGAGCGAATACGATCCCGGCAACGAGAATCGATACGTGCTGCTCTCGTAGGGGGGATACGGTATCGTCATCCCTGACGCCGGCGGATACACTGCAAGGCCAGGTACACGGAATGAAGACCTCAAATCCTTCGACGCGCTCACGCCGGCCAGTGGCGATTACGATGGCGATCTCTTGTGTGGTGGTCATATCGGCGGGACTTTATCTCGCCAGTTGCAACAGCAAGAGTTCGAGTCCTGCTTCTACTTCGACCGGAGGTGGATCCCAGCCGGGCGATCCGGCAACCGCGGTGACGACCTATCACAACGATAACGCGCGAACCGGACAGGCTCTTCACGAGACATCTCTCACTCTCGCAAATGTGAACCAGTCCAGCTTTGGCAAGCTCTTTGTAATTACCGCGGACGGCAAAGTGGACGCGCAGCCGCTCTATCTTCCCAACGTGAGCATTCAAAACAAGGGGGCACGCAATGTGCTCTATGTCGCCAGCGAGCACGGAACCGTCTACGCATTCGACGCTGATACGGGC
>QIAK01000178.1:12919-13652 GCA_003225515.1 Acidobacteriota bacterium
TGACGCCGGAGATCGGTGTCACCTCGACGCCTGTCATTAAAACGGACGCAGGCCCCCACGGCACGATGTACGTAATTGCCATGTCGAAGGACCCATCGGGGCAATACCATCAGCGCCTGCACGCGCTCGATGTAACTACGGGCGCGGAAGAATTTGGAGGTCCTGCCGAAATTCAGGCGTCCTATCCTGGCAGCGGCGACAACAGCTCTGGGGGAAATGTGATCTTCGATCCGGGACAGCAACTGGAGCGGCCGGGACTGCTGCTGCTCAATAGTGTGCTCTACACGACGTGGGGTTCGCACTGCGACATTCGTCCCTATACCGGTTGGGTTATCGGCTTTGACCCGAATACGCTTGCGCAAGTGTCGGTGTTGAATGTCACTCCGAACGGCAATGAGGGAGCGTTCTGGATGGGCGGCGCCGCACCTGCGGCGGATGCGAGCGGGAACATCTATGCACTGGATGCGAATGGCACATTTGACACGACACTTAACGCGCAGGGATTTCCTAGCGAGGGCGACTTCGGCAATGCGTTTCTGAAAATTGCGGCGAGCGGCGGACAGCTGGCCGTCGCGGATTATTTCGAGATGTCCAACCAGGGTAGCGAAAATTCCACGGACGAAGATCTGGGCTCGGGAGGAGCGTTGGTATTACCTGATCTGACAGATGGGACGGGTCAGACCCGCCATCTTGCGGTCGGAGCCGGGAAAGATGCCAATATTTATGTGGTCGA
>QIAK01000178.1:13694-18010 GCA_003225515.1 Acidobacteriota bacterium
ATCCAGGGAGCGCTGGGACCTGTCTTTTCCATGCCCGCCTACTTCAGCAATACAGTGTACTTTGGAGCGGTAGGGGATCGCGTCAAGGCATTCGCGATCGGCAATGCACAGCTTGCGACTAGTCCTACCTCGAAAACAGGCAATAGTTTTCCGTTTCCGGGAGCGACGCCCAGTATCTCTGCCAATGGGACAAGCGATGCAATTCTCTGGGCAGTGGAAAACGGCAGCCAGGCCGTATTGCACGCCTACGACGCCAGCGATCTGACGAAAGAACTGTACGACAGCAATCAGGCCTCAGGAGGGCGCGATCAATTTGGCGGAGGAAACAAGTTCATCACGCCTACGGTGGCGAACGGGAAAGTTTACGTCGGGACGAGCAATGGAGTGGGTGTGTTTGGGTTATTGAAATAGGAGCACGAGAAGAACCGCTCAGTGGATGGTCTTGGTTTTGCGCGACATGTAGTCCATGAGCAGGTACTGGCCGAGCGTATAGGGCGTCGTGAAGTAGGCCTTGCCGCGACACATCTCGGTGACTTTCTGGACGAACTGTACTAACCCGTAATCGACGCCGGCGCGCTTGCACTTCGAGACTTCTTCGAGCGTCTGGCTCACCACTAGCGGGTCGAGGCCGAAAGCGTTTTTGTAGATGCGTCCGTCCTCGAGGGTCAGGGCCGAGGGCTTGCCGTCTGTGATCATGACGATCTGCTTCATGTCTTTTCGTTGACGCTGCAGGATCCTCTGGGCGAGCCGGAGTCCCTCGCGAGTGTTGGTGTAGTAAGGGCCGACTTTCACGCGCGCCAGTTGCGAAAGCGGAATCTCTTCCGCGGAATCATGAAAGAGCACCAGCGACAGCGAGTCTCCCGGATACTGAGTGCGGATCAGATGCGACAGCGCCATCGCAACTTTCTTCGCGGGAGTGAAACGGTCTTCGCCGTAGAGAATCATGGAATGTGAGCAGTCGAGCATCAGCACCGTCGCACATGAAGACTGGTACTCACACTGATGCACTTGCAGGTCGGAGTACTCAATGTTGAGCGGCAGGGCGAGGCCTTCGCGCTGGATCGCGCTCGAGAGCGTCGCTGTGATGTCGAGATTGAGCGTATCGCCGAATTCGTAAGTCTTTGCCGACCCGCTGGTTTCGATGCCGGTCGCGAGATCGCGCGTGTCGTGCCGTCCGAAACTTGACTTGCCCAACGATCCAAGCAGGTTGCGCAGAGACTTGAAACCGAGGAAATCGAGGCTCTTATCGGTGATTTCGAACTTGGCCTGCTGCGCTTCGCCGGTCTGCCCGCCAACACTCGATTTTCGCGCGAGGTCGTGCGGCTCGTCGATCGAAATGTAATCTTCCTGCTGCATGCGCTCAATAAGCTTCTCGATCAGTTCGTCCAGTTGCCCGTCCGCCTGCATCTGCTCGATCTGCTCGCGCAGGTTCTCGTCGAACATTTCGCCATTCATCAACGCCTGCTCGATGGCGCGCTTCAGCTCGTCAAGCGTCTGCTCGCCCTCAGGAAGTTCAAACCACCTGGACTACTGAAATCCGCTCTGCAGCAGGTAGTCCGAGAGCGCGCCGAGGCAGGTCCTCCATGCTCATTTCGCCGGCAGGGTCAGGCACGTATTTCGAGTAGCGAATGCGTTTCATAAAACCGTCGTTGGTCGTTGGTCGTCGGTCGTTGGCCCTTCGAGATTGCCCGATGTTTCTCGCGCGTTCCGTCTGCGAGTTTTTATCGCAACACGCATTAAGACGTTCATCAGCCCGAAATAGAAACCGCCCGGCTCAACTTTGACCCGTAACGTTGTACCGTCGACCACTGAGGACCGACGACCGACGACGCTTTTAATTAAACTGCCTTCTCTGCCGGTACGGCCGCTCGTCTGGCTCAAATGACTTTTCTCGTACCGCTTCCGGCTTCTTCTCTCCCGCCTTGAAGACGCGCTCCTCGCTACGACCAATGCGTTTGTGTGCATGCAGGCCTTCGAGGATGAACTCTGCGGCGGAGACTTGCTGCTCGGGGCTGTCCTTGTGGGAAACTCCGAGCGGGTCGAGTTTTTCGCTCAGACCTTGGATCTCCTTCAAGTTCTCCAGCGCTTCGACGGCAGGGACTGAGTCCGACAACTGAATCTCGCCGCCCAGATCGAACCACTGCACGATCTGTTGCACGTTCGCGCCGGTGTAATATTCGTCGTAAGTCTTGGCGATGGCCTTCATTTCGCCTTCGTACTCCAGTTCGAGCTTGCCGGTAATGGCTGGCAGCGCCGCGTAGACGTCGCTAATGCGCGGCACGACGACTTTCTCGTTATTTCGAATCGCCCGCCGTTCGGCATTCGATACCACGTTCTCCATCGCGCTAATAGGGAGTCGCTGGCTCACGCCAGAGCGCTTGTCGATTTTCTTATCCTCGCGGGCAGCGAACGCGACGCGCTCGATTACTTCCTGAACGTAATTCGGCAGGTGCATCGGATGACCGTTGCGCCGCGTCCATGCTTCTTGCGCGGTTATGGCGATGCCTTCCTCGACTGTCGCTGGATAGTGCGTGCGGATTTCGGAGCCGATGCGATCTTTCAACGGCGTAATGATCTTGCCGCGCGCCGTATAGTCCTCAGGGTTCGCGCTGAAGACCAGCGCGACATCTAGCGGCAGGCGAATGGGATAACCCTTAATCTGCACATCGCCTTCCTGCATGATGTTGAATAAGCCCACCTGAATCTTTCCCGCGAGGTCAGGCAGTTCGTTGATAGCGAAGATGCCGCGGTTGGCGCGAGGCAGCAGGCCGTAGTGCACGGTTAGTTCACTCGACAGTTCGTGGCCGCCGCGTGCCGCCTTGATGGGATCGATGTCGCCGATCAAATCGGCAATGGTAACGTCGGGCGTAGCAAGTTTCTCGACGTAGCGGTCGTCCGGCGCGAGATAGGCAATTGGAGCGTTGTCGCCAAGCTTGGCGACTTCCTCGCGGCACCGGCGGCAGATCGGTGCGTAAGGATTATCGTGAACTTCACATCCGGCGAGATAGGGCATGTGAGGATCGAGCAGAGTTGTCAAAGCGCGTAGGATACGGCTTTTGGCTTGTCCGCGTAGCCCAAGCAAAATGAAATTATGGCGCGACAGGATCGCGTTGATGATCTGCGGCACGACCGTATCGTCGTAACCGACGATGCCGGGAAACACCGGAGCGTCGCCAGATGTACGGAGACGAGCCGTCAGATTGTCGCGGAGTTCGTCTTTGACGTGACGCGCGCGCAGACGCTCTTCGGAGAAAATACTATGGCGCAGTTCACCTAGTGTGCGCGGAAGACTACTCATGAAAGGAACCCCCACAAACCAACTTGCCCCGATTATACGCCCGTGATGGCCGAGGTTTTTTTGCACGTCGGCCACTGCTGAAAATCCAGACTCATCGCGCGTGGCCGTTCCCACCGGCCTTCTCGCGGGCTCGCGACGCGCGCTGGAGATTCGGAAGAATTCTTTCGAGATAGGCCGCGATCGCCGGAATGCGCTCGCTTTCAGAACGCATGGCCAGCAGTTTCTGCTTGAAATCGAGATCGAGGGGGAGAGAGCCCGCGAGATAGAACGAGAGAGAATTCTGATCCGCCGCCGAAAGGTCCTGCACAGCTCCTGCGAGCGACAGAATCTGCAGATGGACCTGAATAGCGCGCGCTTTATCATCCGCGGCGGCCGGGGCGGGCTCATCCGGCATGAGCAATACTTCCGCGCGCAGAAAAGAACGGTCCTGATTGAGGCTGAGCACTTCGAATCGGTCGCGGCCCTCAGCAACCAGATCCATGCGCCCGTCGGGATATTCCTTCGTGACCGTGATGATCTCGGCCGTGCACCCGACTTCTGCAATGCCCTCCTCGAGCGCGCGAATCACGCCAAAGGGCGAACTCTCAGCTAGACACTCGCCGATCATCTCTTTGTATCGCGGCTCAAAAATGTGAAGAGGAAGGGGAGTGCCGGGGAGCAAGACAACATCAAGCGGGAACAGGGGAAGAAGGGCCACGAAGTCTCCATGCACGGAGCGCCACAAACTGAGGGGCTGTTCGATTGTACGACATGGATTCTGCGCGTTCAGCTTGTCACCTTGACTTGCCCGTTCGCGGAGAATACAACGCCAGCATGGAACTTGAAGGGAAAGTGGTCGTGGTGACCGGGGCCTCAATGGGAATCGGCGAGGCAATCGCAAAAATCTTTGTCGAGCAGGGAGCGAGTGTCGTACTTTTATCGCGCGACGCCACACGATCCGAGACGGCCCGCGTGCGCATTGGACACCCCGAACGCACGGTTGCGCTATCGTGCGACGTGCGCAACTCCGAGGAGATTG
>QIAK01000178.1:18041-18238 GCA_003225515.1 Acidobacteriota bacterium
ATATTTGGATCAACAATGCAGGTCACGGTCTGATGGATTCCGTGGCGCAGACGGACTTGCAGGCCTGCCACGAACTGTTCGAAACCAATTTCTTTGGCGCCATGTCAGGCATGCAGGCGGTGATCCCGGTGATGCAGCAACAAGGCGGCGGCACGATCATTAATATCTCGAGCGTTGCCGGCCATATTCCCCTGCCA
>QIAK01000179.1:0-5250 GCA_003225515.1 Acidobacteriota bacterium
AAAAAGTAGCTACCTGTCTGGGATTTGGTCCGCGATTTCTGCATTCCACCGGACAGGCATACAAAGGCGGGCCTAATTCGGGTGTGTTTTTGCAGATTACCTGTGACGATTCGGTGGAACTGCCTGTGCCGGGACAGAAATTTACCTTTGGAGTGGTGAAGGCTGCCCAGGCTCGGGGAGATTTCCAGGTCTTGGCCGATCGCGGACGGCGGGCCTTACGGGTTCACCTGAGTAGCAATTTGAAAGCTGGTCTGGCTGCATTGCACGCGGCCATCGCCCAGGTTCTTTAGTTCAAACCAGGGTATTTGAATTGTGAGGGCGACTTCGCCCTCGCGACAGCCGGCCCGGATGCCGGCCCTACTTTAGGAGTCAGCATGCAGATGGGAATGGTCGGTTTGGGGCGCATGGGCGCCAACATGACGCGGCGCTTGATGCGAGGTGGACATCAACTTTTTGTCTCAGACCTGAGCGCGGATGCCGTAAAGGGATTGGCCGGCGAAGGCGCAACCGGATCGACGTCCCTTGAAGATCTGATCTCCAGGATGAAAGCGCCGCGAGCGGTTTGGATCATGGTTCCGGCGGGCGGGCCGACGGAAGCGACGGTGCAAAAACTCGCCCAATCCATGCAGGCGGGCGATGCCATCATCGACGGCGGCAACTCTTATTTCAAAGATGACGTGCGCCGGGCGAAAGAACTCAAGGGCAAAGGCATTCACTACATCGATGTAGGCACCAGCGGCGGAGTCTGGGGATTAGAACGTGGTTATTGCATGATGATCGGCGGTCCCACCGAAGCGGTGCAGCGGCTCGATCCTATTTTCAAGACGCTGGCGCCGGGCAAGGGCGATATTCCGCAGACTCCAGGACGAGAGAAACTCGGGGGGACTGCGGAGGATGGTTATATGCACTGCGGCCCTTCGGGATCGGGACACTTCGTGAAAATGGTGCACAATGGCATTGAGTACGGCATCATGCAGGCTTATGCGGAAGGTTTCGATATCTTCAAGAACGCCACCAGCAAAGAATTGCCGGAAGATATTCGCTATGACCTGAACCTGCCCGACATTGCCGAAGTGTGGCGGCGCGGCAGCGTGGTAAGTTCGTGGCTGCTCGATCTGACGGCGATGGCGCTCACAGAGAATCCGACGCTTTCGGAATACGAAGGCTTTGTGCAGGATTCGGGGGAAGGACGTTGGACCATCCAGGCGGCGCTCGATGAAGCGGTGCCTGCAGATGTATTGAGCGCGGCATTGTACGTCCGTTTCCGATCGCGCCAGCAGCATACGTTTGCGGAAAAAATGCTCTCCGCCATGCGGCAGAAATTCGGCGGGCATGTGGAAGCGGGCGCCGCGAAAACCAAGAAGACGGCGTAGAAGATTCGCCGGGTCTCGAAATTGGCTAATTACTAAACCGTTCAGAGGATTTTATTCATGGCTGAATTAGCGGAACACCCCACCGCGGCGCCGCCGAAAATCGGCAAACAGGGAGATCCCTGCGTAATGGTGATCTTCGGCGCAGCCGGAGATCTGACCGGACGCATGCTGATCCCGGCGCTCTATAACCTCGCACGCGCAGGACTGCTTTCGCGCGAGTTCGCCGTCGTGGGGGTTGCCCGTTCCCAGATGTCGAACGATGACTTCCGAAAGCAGGTTCACGACGACATCAAGACTTATTGCGGGGAGTGCGTTGACGACGATCTCTGGGAATGGTTCATGCGCCGTTTTTACTACTTCACCGGCGATTTCACCAACGATAGTCTCTACGGCCAACTCAAAGATTTTCTGAACAAGGTAGATCAGGAACACTCGGCGCATCAGAACTTCTTCTATTACATGGCGGTCGCGCCGCGTTTCTTCGGGCCTATTGTGCAGAAGCTTTCCGCGGCCGGATTGATGGAACAGAGCAACGGCCACTGGCGCCGGGTGGTCATCGAGAAGCCGTTCGGCCACGATCTGGAATCGGCAAAAACGCTGAATCAGGAACTGCTCAAGGTTGCCGACGAAAAGCAGATCTACCGTATCGACCACTATCTCGGAAAAGAAACCGTACAGAACATCATGGCATTCCGCTTTGCCAATGGAATTTTTGAGCCGGTGTGGAACCGTCGCTACATCGATCACGTGCAAATTTCGGTTGCGGAAACGGTGGGCGTGGAAGCCCGCGGGAGTTATTTCGATCAGGCCGGCTCTCTGCGGGATATGGTTCCGAACCATATCATGCAACTCATCAGCCTCACCGCCATGGAGCCGCCAATTTCATTCGACGCTAACGCGGTGCGCGATGAGCAGGCGAAGATTCTTCACGCCATCCAGCCGATGAGCGATGAAGAAGTTTTAAGCCGCAGCGTGCGCGGCCAGTACGGGGACGGAACCGAAGACGGCAAGCGAGTTTCGGCCTATCGTTCCGAACCCGATGTCCCTCCTGATTCGCGGACTGAAACCTTCGTTGCCATGAAGCTGCTGATCGACAACTGGCGTTGGGCGGATGTCCCGTTTTATCTGCGCACGGGCAAGCGGATGCCGGTGCGGAATACCCATATCGTGATACAGTTTCGGCGGGCGCCATTCGTGCTGTTCCGCGACACGCCCGTCGAACATCTCATGCCAAACCAACTGGTGCTGCACATTCAACCCGAAGAAGGCATCTCATTACAGTTCGCGGCCAAGGTGCCCGGACCGGTGATGCGGCTGGGCACCGTAGACATGAATTTCGAGTATCAGGAATATTTCGGCAAGCAGCCCAGCACCGGATATGAACGGCTGCTGCATGACTGTATGATCGGCGATCAGACCCTGTTTCAGCGCGCCGACATGGTGGAGGCGGGCTGGTCCGTCGTGAATCCGGTGCTCGATCTGTGGAAGGCTCTGCCACCGCGGAATTTCCCCAACTATGCCTCAGGCACGTGGGGACCGAAGGAGGCCGACGAACTGCTCGAACGCGACGGCCGCCGCTGGAGGAACTTCGAGAAATGATCCTGGCCGGCGACATTGGCGGCACTAACGCTAGGCTGGCTTATTTTCAACCCACCAACGGCCACTTGCGCCTGATTTCGGAGCGCACCTTTCCCAGCCGCGAGCACAGCGAACTCGGTGAAATTGTCACTCGGTTTTTGGATGACAGCGGCACGCGTCCGGAAGCAGCGTGCTTTGGGATCGCAGGCCCGGTACGCAACGGGCGCGTGGAGACCTCGAACCTGCCTTGGGTCATTGAACAGGCGCGGCTGGCGAAACAGATTCATCTTCCAGCCACCCTTCTCATCAACGATCTGGAAGCCAGCGCCTGGGGTATCGGTGCCCTGGCCGATACGGATCTCGTTTCCTTGAACCGCGGAAGCCGGCCTGCCCTCGGAAATCAGGCCGTGATTGCTCCAGGAACTGGTCTGGGAGAAGCTGGGCTTTTCTGGGATGGAAGCCGCCATCAGGTTTTCGCCTGCGAAGGCGGACACACCGATTTTGGTCCGCAGGGAGATTTGCAGATCGAGTTAGTCCGCTACCTGCAAGGGCGCTTCGGGCATGTGAGCTATGAGCGCATCCTCTCCGGACCCGGCCTGGTAAATGTTTATGAGTTCCTGCGGGATCAGGGGTGTGGAAAGGAATCTTCGGAGTTCAGCGCAGCGCTCAAGACGGGCGATCCCGCCGCGGTAATTTCGAAGGCGGCACTCGACCGATCTCAGGATCTGGCCGAGAAAGCACTGGATCTATGGATCGCCGTTTACGGCGCGGAGGCCGGCAATCTGGCTCTGAAGGTAATGGCAACGGGTGGCCTGTTCCTGGCTGGCGGAATCTCTCCCAAGATCCTTTCTAAGCTCAAAGGTCCAATCTTCATGGACGCATTCGTCACCAAGGGACGCCTGCGGCCTCTGTTGGAGGCCGTGCCGGTAGAAGTGGTCACCAACGAAAAAGCCGGATTGCTGGGTGCGGCGCGATGCGCGGCTGTCCGCGGCATTAATAGCTGAGCAAGAGGGTCAAGATCGATTGAGTGCCCCCGCGGAAATTCGAATCTTAACCACTCCGCAGGAGTTATTCGAGGCGGCAGCAGAAGAAGTTTTGCGTTGCGCCAAGGATGCAGTAGCCCAGAACGGCCGCTTCACCATCGCTTTATCCGGCGGATCAACTCCCAAAGCTCTCTTCAATTTGTTGGCTACGAATGCTCGCACCGTCATGCCCTGGGATCGCACTTATTTCTTCTGGGGTGATGAACGCCACGTGCCCCCTACCGATCCCGACAGCAATTACCGCATGGCGGAAGAGACCATGTTGTCGAAGATTCCAGTACCGGCGAGCAACGTGTTCCGGGTTGCCGCCGAGAATCCCGATGCGGCAGAGGTGGCCCAGGCCTACGAGCAGACGCTTCGGAAATTCTTCCAACTCAAGCCCGGAGAACTTCCTGTATTCGATTTGATCCTGCTGGGAATGGGTCCGGACGGGCATACGGCTTCGTTGTTTCCCGGCACAGCTGGATTACATGAAAAATCGCGGCTGGTTATCGCCAATTGGGTAGAAAAGCTGAAGGGTAGCCGCCTTTCTTTCACCCTTCCAGTCCTGAACGCGGCTCGCTGTGTGGTATTTCTGGTGAGCGGGACGGACAAGGCCACCGTGCTCCACACGGTGTTGGAAGGGGATGCACCGCCCGAGCAGTATCCTGCAAAACTGGTCCGGCCGGACAATGGGAAGCTGATCTGGCTGATCGATCGCGCGGCGGCGAGCGGCCTGTCCAAGCAGAGCTGAAACAATTAAACCCAGAGAACAGCGAGAACACAGAGTTGGAAGCGATTTTCTTGCCCACAGCAGGATGATCTTTCAACTGAGGCTCTAGCAGTGGTTGTCTCAGGTTGCTCAGATTCCTCTGGGTTTGAGACTGCTTCCCTAGCTCCGCCAGTCGCCGATTTCTTTCAAACCTTTGCCGCGAGCGTGTTCGAACAAACGCACGCGATGGCGGGAATGTTCGAACTCGTGGATATCGGCCCAGACCTCAGCCTGCCAGCCCTTTTCGTGCGCGGAGGATTCGCCGCAGGTGGCGCAGCGAGTATGCAGCGCAATGGGGATAGCTTCAGGCCCGGACTGAGCGGCTCCGGGAAGCTCGACGAAGATGCAGCGGACTTCCTGAATCTCTTCGTCTTCCCCAAGAATGTGTTCGTAGCGCAGCAGGTAGTAGAAACCAAGCTTCTTGGCTTCAGACTCCGCTTGCGCGCGAGTGTGAAAAGGACCGTACTCCGCCCGCAGTTGTTCGGTGGAGGCGCATGCCGTCCAG
>QIAK01000179.1:5376-7869 GCA_003225515.1 Acidobacteriota bacterium
AGCAATTCGCACCAGTCAGATCGGGTTGCGGTCGTGAAAGCTTTTGCAGAGTTTGGACGAGAGTTGTTTCAGGGAAGCAGAATCAGCCAGAGCCACCGGGGTAGTGCATCAGTAACTGAAAGCGCCAGGAAGCCCGAGCCTGCTGTGCCTCACTCTGCTGCGAGCGGTTGGCTGTATGGCTCTCCCGGCCTCTCCGCCTGCAATGGCCAATTCTTTCCGCCGTGACCAGCGACGTACATGGCTAATTCCAGGCGACTCCAGACGCCCAGTTTGTCAAAAGCGCTGCGCAAATGATTCTTGATCACCTGCTCGCTGGTACCGATAATCTTGCCGATCTCCCGGTTGGTAAGTCCTTCCCAGACCAGAATCGCAATCTGCGTCTCTTTGGAGGTGAGGCGCTCGCAGGGCGTCATGACTGTGCTCCTTCCCGGCTGAGCATGGCGATTGCCAGCTTCACGCGCTTGCGGCCCTCGCGTATCCCCGCGCGCAGGAACAGGGTGCGCAGATGTTGTTTGACAGTCCGGGGGCTGATATTTAGCTGCCCCGCAATCTCTTTGTTGCTGCAGCCCTGTACGAGCAGGTTCAATACTGTGATTTCCTCCGGGTTAGTCTGCTTTCACCAGCTATCCGATGAATGCACGGCTTTCGCCAATTGTTCGCAACCTCGTGTCCTCCAGCTCTAAGTACTTTGGGGCGTAGTACTTTGAGCCACAACCTGTGGTTTTCATGTAGCTTTCAGGATCCCCATGTTAGCCTTATGAGTTCCAAACTGGTCCGAGGTGTGACTCGTAAACGGCGCAGCTAATTACATTTTTCTTTGTAAGCTGGCTTGCGGTCGGGCACGACCGCATCAAAGTCCGGGGCTTTCTCTTGGATTCGGTATTCGGGCGATCCCCTTGGGGTTAAAGAACTTTCATGAGGATGCAATCGATTTCATCAACCGAGAGGCGCACGGTGAATACACATTCAATCAACTTCGTGACAGCGACAAAAGCGTTCTCCCAAATCGGAATCCGATCAGGACCATTGATTTTCATTTTGGTCCTGCTGTTGGTTGGAGGCTCGAGTTTTGCACAGGTCGCGATCTCCAGCGAATCCTCTGGCGCGAGTGCCACTCCTGCTACCGGGGCTCCGGTCACGATCACGCTCCAGGATGCGCTCCAGCGGGCGCGCGTAAACGATCCCCAATACCGATCAGCGATCACGGATCTTGGGTTAGCCCGCGAAGATCGAGTGCAGGCGCGCGCTGGACTGCTGCCGGGCGTGAACTACAACAATTCCTTCATCTATACCCAAGGAACCGGAGCTCTTCCTCTGAACTGCGCTTCGAGCACGTTAGGATGTCCTACCACCAGGTTCATCGCCAACAATGGAGTGCATGAGTACATCAGCCAGGCCAACGTTCATGAGGCCTTTTCGCTGACTACCTTTGCGGATTATCGCCGTTCGTCCGCTGCTCTGGCGCAGGCGCGCGCCAAGTCTGAAATCGCGACCCGCGGACTGGTCGTCACCGTGACCCAATCGTATTATGGGCTGGTCATATCCCAGCGGAAGTATGCAACGGCACAGCGCGCCGCGGCTGAGGCCGCGCACTTTCTCGATATCAGCCAGAAACTCGAGAACGGAGGCGAAGTTGCCCATGCGGACGTGATCAGGGCTCGCATCCAGGCTCAGCAACAACAACGCGACTTGCAAGAGGCACAACTCGGAATGGAGCGCAGCCGTCTCGATCTCGCCGTGCTGCTGTTCCCGGATTTCAATCAGGACTTCGCGGTCGTCGACGACTTGCAGACTCCGGAGCCGCTGCCCACTTTCAAAGAGGTGGAAGCTGCGGGAAAGAAGAACAATCCCGATTTGCGTGTCGCTCTTGCGGCGTACGAGGCCGCCAATCACGAAGTCACGGCCGCTTGGGGCGGGCTGTTGCCGGCCCTGAGCATCGATTATTTTTACGGTATCGATTCCAACCAGTTCGCCATCCGAACCGATGGAATACGGAACGTTGGCTATTCCACCGTCGCCACAATGCAGATTCCAATTTTCAGTTGGGGCTCGGATCGCAGCAAGCTGAAACAGGCGGAACTGCGTCGTGATCAGGCGCACCTGGAATTGACCCACGCCCAGCGGGAACTGCTCAGCCACCTGCGGCAGTTTTATCGTGAAGCTGAAACGGCGCGTTTCGAGATGGAATCCCTGGCCAGTTCCGCCGAACTTGCAGCCGACAACATGCGCCTGACAACCTTGCGCTACCAGGCAGGAGAATCCACCGTTTTGGAAGTAGTGGATGCGCAAAACACCCTGACCCAGGCGCGTAACGCGTACGATGATGGCCAGGCGCGCTTCCGGGTCGCGGTGGCAAACCTGCAAACACTGACGGGAAACTTCTAGCGCATGAGCACGAGCACGAGAAAGACGCGCGTCGAATCCGCAATCCCGCCAGCCTGCAATCGCAAGCTCAGGATTCTGAGCCGGTTGGCGCTTGCAATTGCCAGCCTG